>NZ_JBEPRF010000025.1:0-127877 GCF_040548225.1 Bradyrhizobium sp. S3.12.5 | reverse complement strand
GGCGGGGGGGGGGCGGGCCCTCCCCCCCCCCGCGGGGGGGCCGGGGTGGCGGGGTGGTGGGGGGGGGGGGGGGCCCCCCCGGCGGGGGGGGGGGGGGCCCCCCCCCCCCCCCCCGCACACTCACGCCATCGCCCGCGAAGCGAGCGATCCTGGTTCTTGGCGCCACCTCGTTCCATCAATTCAAAAACGGTATCAATCGATACTCCCTTGAACTTGGACACTTTCCCGCGTGCGCCTCTAGGAGTCGTGGTGAGGAAACATTTCGAGTTCTAAGGAGGCGCCTGATGAGCGCAGTCGTGTCCGCAACCGACGTGAGGAGGTCTCGCGTCAGGCTGTTCATCGTGACCATGCTGTTCCTGGTCACGACCGTCAATTACGCCGACCGCGCCACGCTCTCGATCGCGGGCCCCGCGCTCGCCAAGGAACTTCATCTCGATCCCGTCGCCATGGGCTGGATCTTCTCGGCGTTCGGCTGGTCCTATGTCGCCGCGCAGGTGCCGGGCGGCTGGCTGCTCGACCGCTACGGCTCGCGTCTCGTCTATGCCTTCAGCATCATCGTCTGGTCGCTGTTCACGATGATGCAGGGCTGGGTCGGCTTCTTCGGCGCCGGCGCTGCGATCGTTGTGCTGTTCGCGCTTCGCCTCCTGGTCGGCGTCGCGGAAGCGCCGTCCTTCCCCGCTAATGCCCGCATCGTCGCCGCCTGGTTTCCCGGCAATGAGCGCGGCACCGCATCGGCCTTCTTCAATTCGGGGCAGTATTTCGCCACAGTGATCTTCGCGCCGCTAATGGGCTGGATCGCCCATGATTACGGCTGGCGCTACGTGTTCTTCGTGATGGGCGGCCTCGGCGTCATCATGGGCCTCGCCTGGATCAAGACCGTCTACGGACCGAAGGAGCATCCTTCGATCAACGAGGCCGAGTTCGACTACATCAAGGAAGGCGGCGCGCTGGTCGATCTCGACGCGCCCAAGGACGATGTGAAGAGAGAGCGTGCGCCGGATTCCGGCCCGAAATGGGACCATATCCGCCAGCTGCTCTCCAACCGTATGATGCTCGGCGTCTATCTCGGCCAGTACTGCATCAACACGCTGACCTATTTCTTCCTGACCTGGTTCCCGGTGTACCTGGTCAAAGAGCGCGGCCTGTCGATCCTGCAAGCCGGCTTCGTCGCGACGCTGCCCGCGCTGTGCGGCTTCATCGGCGGCGTACTCGGCGGCGTCATCTCCGACGCCATCCTGCGCAAGACCGGATCGCTGACCATGGCGCGCAAGATCCCGATCGTCGGCGGCATGCTGCTGTCGATGTCAATCATCGCCTGCAACTATGTCGACGGCCAGGCGCTGGTGGTCGGCTTCATGGCGCTCGCTTTCTTCGGCAAGGGCATCGGCGCGCTCGGCTGGGCGGTCGTCTCCGACACCTCCCCCAAGGAGGCCGGCGGCGTCTCCGGCGGCCTGTTCAACTCCTTCGGCAATCTCTCCTCGATCACCACGCCCATCGTGATCGGCTACATCGTGGCCGCGACCGGCTCCTTCAACGGTGCCTTGGTGTTCGTCGGCATCAACGCGCTGGTGGCCGCGGTCGCCTATCTCGTGGTGGTCGGCAAGATCGAGCGGGTGGTGCTCAAACGTTCCTCCTGAGCGCTCCGAGTGATCGGAGCGGGACAGGCAACTCAACGGCGGCTCACAAGGCCGCCGTCTTTGTTTTGGGGATGATCGATGCTAGAAGTGCCGGGGAAACGCCTTATTCATCTAAGGCATGTATCGATGTTCGACCTCAACCAGCTCCGCTGTTTCGTCACGGTGGCCGAAGAACTGCACTTCGGCCGTGCCGCGGCGCGGCTGAACATGACTCAGCCGCCGCTATCGCGGCAGATCCAGGTGCTGGAGCACATCATCGACGCGCCGCTGCTGGAGCGCACCAGCCGTTCGGTGCGCCTGACGCCGGCCGGGCGCAGCTTTCTGCCCGAGGCCCGCCGCATCCTGAAGCTCGCGGAAAGCGCCTCGCAGGTCGCCCGCCGCATCGCGCTCGGCAAAATCGGCTCGCTGAAGATCGGCTTTACGGCCGCGGCCGCCTACGGCTTCCTGCCCGAGTTGGTCGCGGCCTGCCGCGCCAAGCTGCCGGAGGTCGATTTTTCGCTGAAGGAGATGGTCTCAGGCGACCAGTTCGAGGCGCTGACCTCGGGCCAGATCGATGCCGGCCTGCTGCGCCCCCCGATCGCGCGACCCGAGCTTGCCAGCCGCCGCGTCGTCGCCGAGCCGCTGCTCGCCGCGATCCCGAAGAAGCATCCGCTGGCGAATGCCGACAGCATCACCATCAAGGACTTCGACGGCCAGCCCTTCGTGATGTATTCGCCCTATGAGAGCCGCTACTTCCACGATCTCCTGGTCGCGCTGTTCACCCGCGCCGACATCCTGCCACGCTATGTCCAGCATCTGAGCCAGATCCACTCGATCCTCGCGATGGTGCGCGCCGGCCTTGGCCTCGCCATCGTGCCGGCCGCGGCCGCCGGCCTGAAAATCTCCGACGTTCGGCTGCGGCCGCTGAAGCTGCGCAACCGCGTTGCGGTCGAGCTCTTCATGGTCTGGCGCCGCGACGACGAGAATCCGCTGCTGTCCGCGCTGGTCAAGATCGCCAGCGAATTGTCCTCGGCCGAGGTGGTGGAAGATTGATGCTCAATCCGCATCGGTCGATATAGGCTTTGGCTTGGACGCGCATCGAACGGTCTCCTAAACAGCGGCGCATGGACGCGCGGCCTTGTTGCGGCCGCCACAACACGAGAAACAGGGAGCAGCGCCCATGAGCAAGATGACCCCGCAGGAAATGGCCGAGAAGATCGGATCCGGCCTCCTGTCCTTCCCCGTCACGCCGTTCAAGGCTGACTATTCCTTCGACGAGACCACCTATCGCGCCAACATGGACTGGCTGTGCGGCTATGATGTCGCAGGTCTATTCGCCGCCGGCGGCACCGGAGAGTTCTTCTCGCTGACCCCGACCGAAGTCCCTGAGGTGGTCAGGGTCGCCGTCGAGGAGACCAAGGGCCGCGTGCCCGTGCTCGCCGGCACCGGCTATGGCACCGCAATCGCCCGCGAGATCGCGATCGGCGCCGAGAAGGCCGGCGCTGACGGCCTGTTGCTGCTGCCGCCCTACCTCACCCATTCCGAGCAGGAAGGCCTTGCCGCCCACGTCGAGGCCGTCTGCGCCGCCGTGAAGATCGGCGTCATCGTCTATAACCGCGACAACGCCATCCTCCAGCCCGACACGGTCGCCCGCCTCGCTGAGCGCTGCCCGAACCTCGTCGGCTACAAGGACGGCATTGGCGATATCGAGCTGATGACCCGCGTCTACACCAAGCTCGGCGACCGCCTGACCTATGTCGGCGGCCTGCCGACCGCCGAGACGTTTGCGCTGCCCTATCTCGACATGGGCGTGACGACCTACTCGTCGGCCGTGTTCAACTTCGTTCCGGAGTTCGCCACCAACTTCTACGCCGCGGTGCGCAAGCGCGACCATGCGACGATCCACGCCGGCCTGAAGGATTTCATCCTGCCGCTGATCGCGATCCGCAACCGCAAGAAGGGCTATGCGGTGTCGATCATCAAGGCCGGCATGAAGGTCATCGGCCGCGATTCCGGCCCGGTCCGTCCGCCGCTGACCGATCTCTCCGAGCAGGAGATTGCGGAACTGACCGCGCTGGTCAAAAATCTGCCCGCCATTCGATCGTCACAACAGGCTGCAGAATAACAAACGACAGGGAGGAGCGTGCGATGGCCCAGACTGATATCTCCTGCGCGCCAGTCGCCGGCGCACCGGTCGTCACAACGATGCAGGTGATCCCGGTCGCGGGCCGCGACAGCATGCTCCTCAACCTGAGCGGCGCGCATGCGCCGTTCTTCACCCGCAACATCGTCATCCTCACCGACAATGCCGGCCACACCGGCGTCGGCGAGGTGCCGGGCGGGCAAAAGATCTGGCAGACGCTCCAGGACGCCCGCGATCTCGTGATCGGCAAGACCGTCGGCGCGCTGAACAACATCCTCGCGGACGTCCGCACGGCCTTCGCCGACCGCGATGCCGGTGGCCGCGGCAAGCAGACATTTGACCTTCGCGTGATGATCCACGCGGTTACCGCGATCGAATCGGCCCTGCTCGACCTGCTCGGCCAGCACCTCAATCTTCCCGTCGCGGCGCTGCTCGGCGAAGGTCAGCAGCGGAAGAGCGTCGAGACGCTCGGCTATCTCTTCTTCGTCGGCGACATCAGCAAATCCAGGCTCGATTACGTCAAGGGCGAAACCGGCAAACCCGACTGGTTCAACCTCCGCCATCAGGAGGCGATGACGCCGGAGACGGTGGTGCGCCTGGCGGAAGCAACCCAGGACCATTACGGCTTCGCCGACTTCAAGCTCAAGGGAGGCGTGCTCCGCGGCGAGCAGGAGATCGAGGCCGTCACGGCCATCGCAAAGCGCTTTCCCAACGCCCGCGTCACGCTCGATCCGAACGGCGCCTGGTCGCTCGACGAGGCCATCAGCCTCTGCAAGAACATGCACGGCATCCTCGCCTATGCCGAGGATCCCTGCGGCGCCGAGGCCGGCTTCTCCGGCCGCGAGATCATGGCCGAGTTCCGCCGCGCCACGGGCCTGCCGACCGCAACCAACATGATCGCCACCGACTGGCGCCAGCTCAGCCACGCACTGCGCCTGGGTGCAGTGGACATTCCGCTGGCCGATCCCCATTTCTGGACCATGCAAGGCTCCGTGCGCGTCGCCCAGACTTGCCGTGACAACGGCCTGACCTGGGGCTCGCACTCGAACAACCATTTTGACATTTCGCTCGCCATGTTCACCCATGTCGGCGCCGCGGCCCCCGGCAAGGTCACCGCGATCGACACCCACTGGATCTGGCAGGACGGCCAGGCGCTGACGAAAGAGCCGCTCCAAATCAAGGGCGGCAGGATCGCGGTCCCGGATCGTCCGGGCCTCGGCATCGAGATCGACCGTGCGGCCGTCGAGGCCGCGCATGAGCTCTACAAGCAGCATGGACTCGGAGCCCGCGATGACGCTACTGCCATGCAGGACCTGATCCCCGGCTGGACCTTTGACGACAAGCGTCCCTGCCTCGTGCGTTAAGAACTTCCCTGGAGGAAAAAGATGACAGCGATCCTGAAAAACTTCATCGGCGGCGAATGGGTCGACGGCTCCGGCGTCACTAAGAACATCAACCCCTCCAACACCAACGATCTGGTCGGCGAATACGCCAAGGCCGACAAGGCGCAGACCGAGAAGGCAATCGCGGCCGCGAAAGCCGCCTTCCCCGCATGGGCCCAGTCGACGCCGCAGGTGCGCTATGACGCGCTGAACAAGATTTCTCTCGAAATCCTCGCCCGCAAGGAAGAGCTCGGCCGCCTGCTTGCCCGCGAGGAAGGCAAGACGCTCCCCGAGGGCATCGGCGAGGTCGCGCGCGCCGGCCAGATCTTCGCGTTCTTCGCAGGTGAAGCGCTTCGCCTGATCGGCGAGAAGGGCGCCTCTGTCCGCCCCGGTCTCGACGTCGAGCTCACCCGCGAGCCGGTGGGCGTCATCGGCATGATCACGCCCTGGAATTTCCCGATCGCGATCCCGGCCTGGAAGATCGCGCCCGCGCTCTGCTACGGCAACACGGTGGTGTTCAAGCCGGCCGAGCTGGTGCCGGGCTCCGGGCATGCATTGTCCGAGATCATCGCCCGCTCCGGCATCCCGGCAGGCGTCTTCAACCTCGTGGTCGGCTCCGGCTCGGTGGTCGGCCAGACCTTGCTCGACCATCCGGATGTCGCCGCGATCTCCTTCACCGGCTCGGTGCAGACCGGCCGCAAGATCGCGCAGGCCTGCGTGCTGTCGAACCCGATGAAGAAGTTCCAGCTCGAGATGGGCGGCAAGAATCCGCTGGTCGTGCTCGACGACGCGGACCTCAAGACCGCCGTCGAGGTCGCCGTCAACGGGGCCTATTTCTCGACCGGCCAGCGCTGCACGGCGTCTTCCCGCCTGATCGTCACCGAAGGCATCCATGACCGCTTCGTCGCGGCGATGGCCGAGCGCCTGAAGGGCCTGTCGGTGGACGACGCACTCAAGGCCGGCGTCCATATCGGCCCCGTGGTCGATCAGAGCCAGCTCGACCAGGACCTGCGCTACATCAAGATCGGCCAGGAAGAGGGCGCGAAACTCGCCTGGGGCGGCGAACTGCTCACGCGCGAGACGCCCGGCCACTACCTCCAGCCAGCGCTGTTCACGGAAGCCAACAACAACATGCGCATCGCGCGTGAGGAGATTTTTGGCCCGGTCGCGACCGTCATCCGCGCCAAGAACTACGAGGAAGCGCTGGCGATCTCCAATGACACCGAATTCGGCCTCGCCTCCGGCATCTGCACCACCAGCCTGAAATACGCCTCGCACTACAAGCGCAACAGCGAGTCCGGCATGGTGATGGTCAACTTGCCGACCGCCGGCGTCGATTATCACGTGCCGTTCGGCGGCCGGAAGGGCTCGAGCTACGGCGCCCGCGAGCAGGGCTCCTATGCGCGCGAGTTCTACACCACGGTGAAGACCGCCTATACCTATCCGGGTTGATAGGTTGATATCGTAGACATCGTAGGGTGGGTTAGCGCAGCGTAACCCACCTCTTCTGCTTCCGCAGACAGAGACATTGGTGGGTTACGCTGCGCTAACCCACCCTACAAATCCCCGGAGTCCGCATGGACCAGGACGTCGCAGCGAAAGAACAGCCCCGCTACATCAAGCTCAACGCGCGCGACAATGTCGCGATCGTGGTGAATGATTTCGGGCTTCCCGCCGGCTCCCGTTTTGCCTGCGGATTGACGCTGCGCGCCTTCGTGCCGCAAGGGCACAAGACGGCACTGGTCGACATCGCGCAAGACCAGCCGATCATCCGCTATGGCGAGGTGATCGGCTACGCGCTCTCGCCGATCCTGGCCGGCGAGTGGGTCGACGAGGCGCGCATCCGCATGCCGGAGGCCCCAGCGCTGGACAAGCTCGAAATCTCCACCGCCGTGCCTGCGCCGCTGCCGCCGCTCGAAGGTTTTACATTCGAAGGCTTTCGCAATTCCGACGGCTCGGTCGGCACCAAGAACATCCTCGGCATCTCTTCCTCCGTGCAATGCGTCAAGGGCACGATGGAATATGCGGTGAAGCGCATCCGCACCGAGCTGCTGCCGAAGTATCCGAACGTCGATGACGTCGTGCCATTGACGCACGCCTATGGCTGCGGCGTCGCCATCAATGCCCCCGACGCGGTCGTGCCGATCCGCACGCTACAAAATCTCGCGCTCAATCCGAATTTCGGCGGCGAGATCCTGGTCATCAGCCTCGGCTGCGAGAAGCTTGCGCCCGAGCGGCTGGTGCCCGAAGGCATCAGCGACGCCATCGTGCGCATGCAGGACGAAGCCTTTGACGGCTTCGGCGCGATCGTCGACGCGATCATGACCCAGGCGGAGGCCCGCCTGAAAATCCTCAACAAGCGCACCCGCAAGACCTGCCCGGCTGCCGATCTGGTGATCGGCCTGCAATGCGGCGGCAGCGATGCCTTCTCCGGCGTCACCGCGAACCCCGCCCTTGGCTTCGCCGCCGACCTTCTGGTGCGCGCCGGCGCCACCGTGATGTTCTCCGAAGTCACCGAGGTGCGCGACGCCATCCAGCTCCTCACCCGCCGCGCCATCAACGAGGACGTCGGCCGCGCGCTGGTGCGCGAGATGGCCTGGTACGACTCTTATCTGGCGCGCGGCGGTGCCGATCGCAGCGCCAACACCACGCCCGGCAACAAGAAGGGCGGTCTCGCCAACATCGTCGAGAAATCTCTCGGCTCGATCGTCAAGTCCGGCTCGAGCGCCATCACCGGCGTGTTGTCGCCCGGCCAGAAGGCGACGCAGAAGGGCATGCTGTTTGCGGCGACGCCGGCTTCCGACTTCATCTGCGGCACGCTCCAGCTTGCCTCCGGCATGACCTTGCAGGTGTTCACCACCGGCCGCGGCACGCCCTACGGCCTCGCGGCTGCGCCCGTGATCAAGGTCGCGACCCGCAGCGAGCTGGCGCGGCGCTGGAAGGACCTGATCGATTTCGACGCGGGCGGGATCGCCACTGGCGAGAAGACCATCGAGGAAACCGGCTGGGACCTGTTCAACCTGATCCTCGATGTTGCGAGCGGCCGCACCAAGCCGTGGTCGGATCGCTGGGGCATCCACAACGACCTCACGCTGTTTAATCCGGCACCAGTGACCTGAGCGCCGGCCGGCGGCGACCGCAAGACGAAGAGCAAGACAAGAGGCCGCCGCGCGGATGCAGTGGTGCGAGAGTCCAAGCTGGCATGAGGCACGATCGGCGTCGCGTTGCGCCTCATTCTTTCATTCCGGGTTCGACGCGACGCGTCGCCCGCAATGCCGCGCACCTCTCACGTCATGCTGCCCGGCATGAAGCACCGCACGCGCGGGTGGCCGTCGATATAGTGCTTCCACACCATGGTACGGCCGATCTTGTTCGGCTCGGTGATCACCGCGCCATCGGGCACAACGATCCATTCGTCGTCGAGAAGCACGCGGTAGTGTCCCTTATCGGACTCCCAGTCGACATCGGCGACGATATAGCCGTCGGCATCCGAGCAGCACTGGCCGTATTCGCTGCGCAGACTCTCGAACCAGGGTTTCAGCGGTGAGTTGGCGTAGCGTCCATCGTCGCGCGCGAGCGCCGATGTCGCCAGCAGCGTCATTAGCCCCAGCAACATCGCCGCACACAATCTTGCAAGTCTCATATCGTCTTCCTGCGGATCAAATCGGCGCCGCAAGGGACAGACAAGGCCGCCCGCCCACCCGCGCAACGGCGGCAGGCGTGGAAATGTGGCGACCCGTTCCCCCAGCAGCTTTGCGACAGCTATGCAAATCCGGCGCCAGCGCACATTCCGGGGAACTACTGGCGCGATAGGCGGCCTCGGCCGGCCTGCACCCCGTGCAAGTGTGACGTCTCTGCGGCTTGCCGCAGCTCGTTCGGAGGCTTTCCTTGTTGTGTCAGGACGTGTACCAAGCTGGCGCGGACGCGACCGCATCGTTTAACCAACTGTTTCGAATGCAAAAATTGGGTGTTGGCGTGACAGGCATTGGACCGTCAGCGCTATGAGTTCGAAAGAGCTGCTTCCCGGTCAACAGGACCCGGCCGATTTGCCCGCAAACCAGGTGCAATTTGCGCTGGTGATTTCGCGCATGCTCGAGACGGTGAAAGACGACGCCGAAGCCCGGCGGCAGATGGTCTACGATCTCGCCCGCTACAAGCTCCAGGAACAGTTCACCTACGCCGACGCGAAAAACGTCGACAAGATGAAGCAGGCCCTCGAGGTCGCGATCAATGAGGTCGAGAAGTTTTCGCGCGAACGGGCACCGCTGGAGCGCTTGCCGTCGCAACACCTCACATCATCTGGGGTGACCGAAGCAGGGACTCTTCTGGTGTCCGGCGATGCGACCGTTTTGCCTTCGGCGATCGGGACGTCCCGCAGCAAGCGGCCTGCGGTCTCGGGCCCGCTTCTACCAGTGATCAAGCGTACAGTGGCAATCCTTGTTGTCGTTGGCGCAGTCATCGTGACCGTCTCGCATCGAGACAGGATCGCCGCACTGCGCCGGCTGATGTCGTCGCAGACGCCGGAGATCGCGCAGGTCACGCCCAGGCCGGAGACGACGATCGCGGTCGCCAAGCCGGAAATGGTCCCCTCCGCCCCGCCTCCACCAGTGCGCGTGCTCCCGAGCGATTACGGCATCTATGCCTTGATCGACGACAAGTCGCTGGCTGAGTTGAACGCGACCGGCGTAATGGCGCCGGACATGCGCATTGCGATTTCACCGGAGTTCAAGAAGCCTGATCGGCCGCATCTGCCGAACGGCCACGTCAAGTTCATCGTGTTCCGCCGGGACGTTGCAAATGTGATCCCCGAGCGGGTCGAGGTCCGTGTTGTCGCGAAGGTCAAAGAGTTTTCGACCGACGCTGCAGGCAAGACGACAAGTGGCGGAGACGACGTCGGCGTGATCCGCAACTTCTCCTATCCGTTCCGGATCTCGCCGATTCCGGGGAAAGCCGAAATGTACGAGCTTCACGCCGGCGATGCAGAGCTAGAGCTTCCGCCGGGACATTACGTCCTGAGCCTGGGACCGCAGGCCTATTATTTTCAGGTCGACGGCGAGATTACCGATCCCCGGCAGTGCCTCGAGCGGGTCGTTGCCGGCAACGGCACGTTCTATGCGCCTTGCAAGAAGGCGCGGACATATTGAGGTTGTTAGAGCGGGCGGCGTGAAAGCAGCCCTACTTCTTCGCTGCCGGCGCCATCATCATCGCGCCACCTTTTTTGGTCGCAGGTGCGGGCGCCGGCTTGGCCGCGGCGGCCTGTGCGGGGAGATATTTGGCGACGATGGCGGGATCGACTTCCGCGATATTTGCATCCGGCAAACGCTGCCAGGTCTCGTCCTTGCCGAACAGGGAAATGCCGAGGAAGCCGCGCATGGTCAGGGTCTGCCCATCCGGGCTCACCGTCATCTTGGCCTTCCAGATGTTGCCGTCGCGCGGATTGACCACGTTGCCGCCGTCATACTTCAAGCCGTCGCGCTTCATGTCGCGGATGAAGGAGAGTCCCAGCACCGGCGCGTTCTTGCGATCGTCGGTGCACTTCGCGCAGACCTCGTTCGGATCGTCGCCGGGACGCGGAAAGGTCTTTGCGATCACGCCTTCGAAGATGCCGTTGTGGTCGATGAAGAGAAACCATCCCACGGTCCTGCCGTCTTCGACCTTCTGCCAGAGGCCCGCCGCAGTTGGCTGCTGCGCTTGCGCCGCAGCCGGACTCACCGCATTGAGCGACAGCGCGAGCGCGAGCAACGGGAGCAGCCGAAAGCCGGTAAAGAGATTCCGCATCATGATCACCTTGCTGAGCCGCCACTGCAATGGCCGCAGACTACGGCGATTTCGCGAACGATTCCAGCACCAGAAACATGGGGCATCGCCCGTCCGCTTCCGTCGCGATCAGTTGACACCGAGTTTCTTTTGCAGGCTGGAGGACGATGTCGTGTACTGGAACACGAGCCGCTTCTCCGGGTAGACGTAGCGGTGGGCTTTTTGCGACATCAGTGCGCCCTCGTGGAAGCCGCACAGGATCAGCTTGATCTTGCCAGGATAGGTATTGATGTCGCCGATGGCGAAGATGCCCGATACGTTGGTCTCGAACGCTGAGGTCTCGACCGGAACCAGATTGTTCTCCAGCGCGATGCCCCAGTTCGCGACCGGACCGAGCTTCATGGTCAGCCCGAAGAACGGCAGCATGGTGTCGCAGGCAATATCGCTGACATTGTTGTCGTTGCCCTTGACGGTGGCGCCGGTCAGTTGGCCATCGGCGCCTGAGAGCGCGGTGACCTGGCCGAGCCGCAGATCCATCCTGCCGCCGGCCACCAGCGCGCGCATCTGCTCGACGCTGTGGGGCGCGGCGCGAAAATCGTCGCGCCGGTGCAGCAGCGTGATGCGCTTGGCCAGCGGATGCAGATTGAGCGTCCAGTCGAGCGCGGAATCGCCGCCGCCGACGATCAGCACGTTCTTGTCGCGGAAATTTTCCATCTTGCGCACGGCGTAGTGCACCGAGGTGCCTTCATAGGCTTCGATCCCCGGCACCGGCGGACGCTTGGGCTGGAACGAGCCGCCGCCGGCCGCAATCACCACCACCTTGCACTCGAACACCTTGCCGGTATCGGTGGTGCAGCGAAACAGGGGATCGCCGATCTTCTCCACGGTCTCGATCATCTCACCGAGATGGAAGGTCGGGTGGAACGGCTTGATCTGCTCCATCAGCGCGTCGGTGAGGCCCTGCCCCGACACATGCGGAATGCCGGGAATGTCGTAGATCGGCTTTTCCGGATAGAGCTCGGCGCACTGGCCGCCGACCTTGTCGAGGATGTCGACGAAATGCGCCTTCATGTCGAGAAGGCCAAGCTCGAAGGCGGCGAACAGACCGCAAGGGCCAGCGCCAATAATCAGCACATCGGTTTTGATCACGTCGCTCATGTCGTCTCTTTATCGGTCGTTATCGGTTGGACGGCGCCCTGCGGGCAGAGGTGACCCTGCCTGTCTAGCCAACGGGGATGGATCAGGGAAGGCATAAAAGCGGGAGCGCCCCGCAGCCGCGCCCACTTGCCGGGTCAAAATAACTGGGCTGTAACGAGATTGGATATGACGGAGATCAATCGGTGAACGCACCAAGCCGCCTCGATACGACGCCGCGTCTGGAAGACTTCCCTTTTCGCCTCAGCGACAATGTCCGCTTCGGCGATCTCGATCCGAACCAGCACGTCAACAATGCGGTCTACGCCACGTATTTCGAGACCGGCCGTGTCACGCTGATGAAGCTCCCGGAATACGGGCTGACACCGCCAGGGCTCGCCTGGATCATGGTGCGGCTCGACATCCATTTCCGGGCCGAGCTGCATTGGCCGAACACGATCGAGCTCGGCCTTGGCGTCGTGAAACTGGGACGGACGTCCGTGACCTTCGAGCAGGTCGTGTTCTCGCAGGGAAAATGCATCGCCTCGGCGACGTCAGTCGGCGTCTTGCTCGACGAGGCGACGCGGCGGCCGGCGCCGCTGACCACGGAGATCGTCGAGAGGTTCAGACCCTGGCACAAGCGCGGCATCGAGGTCGCGCGGCCGAGCATATCGTAAGAAAGATCAGGCCTGACGTTCCGGCGTCGACACCACGAGCCCGTCGAGTTCGTCGGAGACCTTGATCTGGCAGGACAGGCGCGAGTTCGGGCGCACGTCGAAGCCGAAGTCGAGCATGTCTTCTTCCATCGGCGTCGGGCTGCCGACCTTCTCGCGCCAGGCTTCGTCGACATAGACATGGCAGGTCGCGCAGGCGCAGGCGCCGCCGCACTCGGCTTCGATGCCGGGGACGCTGTTGCGGATGGCGGCTTCCATCACGGTCGCGCCGTTCTCGACATCCACCGTACGGGTTTCGCCCTTGTGGTCGACAAAGTGAATTTTGGCCATGAGTGCTCGTGCTGCCGCGATCTAGGGAGAAAGGAGGGTCCGGGCTGTCCTATAACGGGTCGGTCAGGGCAGCGCTAGTGCGCAGTCCACCCGCATTCGTGGGAGCGCCGCCTAATGCTTCAGGATCGCCGCAATGGCCGCGCGAGCCTCGGCAACCGCCTCTTTCAGCACGGCGAACGCGCGGGGCTGGTTGTGGCCGATCCGGGCCGCGGTTTCCAGGCTGGCAGCGGCATCCGCAACCGCAAAGGCGCCGATCCCCCGCGCCGAGCCTTTAAGCTTATGCGCGAGCGCACCGGTCTCGGCCGGCAGCGCCGTCATCGCCGCGATCAGCCGAACCGCCTGCTCCGCGAACATCGCAAGCACTTCCTGTTCCAGCTCGGCATCGCCGAGCGTCATCCGCGAGAGGTGGTCGAGGTCGAGGGGGTTATCGATGGGCGCAAGCGGGGGCGAGGGCATCCAGTCCATCCGTTGCAGTTCAGGCATCATGGCGCAGGCCCCGGCATCGCGCGACGGTCCGCCGGTCCGGCGGTTTGCCCCACCGAAGCATGGAAATGGTTAACGAAGTGTTCGGACCGTTTTACGCAAATCCGCCCGTTTATTGACGAAAAGTTGCCGCAATCGACCAAGTTCCGTGGAGAATTTCATTTAGGCCTAAGGTGTTACGGCGCGATCCTGTTAACGATGATTAAGATTGTCTTAACCGCAGGCATTTCATTCGCGACGCTCTGCCAATAGGATGTTTCGGAAATTGGCGGACAAGCCATCCGGGTGGGGATGGCTCGGAGATCCGCGCAAGCGGCATGATCCGGACTGTGGGCTTGCGCAGCGCGCAGGGCTCGCGGGGGGACGCGTACAAGTAACGAGGGCTCGACTGCACATGGCCAACACTCCCAAGAAGGTCAAAGATCCCACAGAAGTTGCGCTTTCTGCGATCCAGGAAGCCCTCAACATCAGCGACACGGCTGCCGACACCAGCCGCAACGCATCGATGCGCAACGAAACGGCGCCGCCGGCACCTTCCGTGTTCGACGAGCCGACATTCGAGCCGCGCCCTGCTGCCAACGAGCGCGACGTGTTCGATCCGATCGAGGAACCGCGGACCTCGCGCCGCGCCGCCAATGACGACCGCGAGACCATCGGCCAGCTGCTCCAGTCGCTGCAGACGGGCCGCCCGGCCCGCAACATCTACACCGGCGCGACCATCTTCACCGTCGTCTGGCTTGCGGCCTGCGCCGCGCTGACGGTCGGCTTCCTGCCCTCGATCCAGGCCGCCATGGGCCAGAGCGGCGGCGTGCTGGCGATCGCCGGCCTCGTCACGATGTTCTTCGCGCCGATCATGCTGTTCTACTTCCTCGCAAGCCTGGTCTGGCGCGGCCAGCAGATGAGCCAGGTCGCGCAGGCGATGGCGCAGGTCGCGATCCGCTTCTCCGAGCCGGAAGGCTCTGCGTCCGATTCCATGGTCACCGTCGGCCAGGCCATCCGCCGCGAGGTCGCGGCGATGGGCGACGGCATCGAGCGCGCGATCGCGCGCGCCGGTGAGCTCGAGACGCTGGTCGCCAACGAGGTCGCCGCGCTTGAGCGCGCCTATTCCGACAACGAAGTCCGCATCCGCGCCCTGCTCCAGGACATCGCGCATCAGCGCGACAACCTGGTCGGCCAGGCCGAGCAGGTCCGCAGCGCCATTTCCGGCGTGCAGATCGACCTCCGCCACGACATCGCGCTGATCTCGGACGCGATCGCCTCGCGCGTCGACGAGGTCGCGAAATCCATCACCGGCGCGCTGGAAGAGCGCGGCGCCCACATCACCGGCGCGCTGAGCCACGCCGGCGACAACATGATCCTGGCGCTCGGCGAGCGCGGCGGCGACCTGCTCGACCGCCTCGAGGAGGCCAGCGCCGAGACGACGCGCGCGGTGCTCGACGCCAGCGAGCGGCTGACCACCAGCCTCAACTTCAAGACCGGCCACGTCCACGACGAGTTCGTCGACCTCGCCGACCGCGTCCACGAGATGCTGAACGAGCGCATTGACCGCATCACCGGCGAGTTCGAGCAGCGTTCCGCCGCGATCGTCGACGGCATCTCCGAGCGCACCGAGCAGGTGCATGACAGCCTGAAGAACTCGTCGGACTCGCTGCTGCTCGAGCTCGAGCTGCGCTCCAACGACCTCTCCGCCAAGATCGACGACGCCGGCAACCGCCTCGCCGGCCAGATCATGACCTCCGGGGACAAGGCGAGCGAAGCGCTCGACGCCACGGTCAACACCCTCGTCGCCAAGGTCGTCAGCCAGACCGAGACCGCGCACGACTCGCTGTCGCTGCAGATGAGCGCGTTCGACGAGCTGGTGAAGAACCAGGGTTCCGAGCTGGTCGAGAAGTTCGCCCGCGATTCCGGCACGCTGGGTGCCCTGATCACGCGCCACATCTCCGAGTTCGACCGCACCGTGAAAACGTTCGGCGGCGAGATCGTCGAACGCATGGGCCAGCGCACCCACGACATCCATGAGTCGCTGAAGACCTATGTCGACAATTTCGACACCCGCTTCACCTCGAACGGCGGCGCGATCACGGCCGTGCTGGATCAGCGCCTGGTGCAGTTCGAGACCACGATCGGCGAACGCGTCACCAACCTCGACGCCTCGCTGAACGGCAAGATCACGAGCCTCGACGGCACCATCGAAGGCCACATCAGGACCTTCGACGAACAGCTCGTTGGCCGAGTCGCCGCTCTCGAAGAGTCGTTCGACACCCGCGCCAAGTCCGTCACCGAGACCATCGACGTGCGCCTCAACACGCTGTCCACGACGCTGACCGACGGTGCGACGCAGGCGATCCAGTCGATCGATACGCGGCTGACGCACCTCACGACCACGTTCAACAGCGGCGCATCGCAGGCGCTGGAGTCCGTCGACAGCCGCCTCACCTATCTGACGACCGCCCTGACCAACGGCGCCTCGCAGGCCGTGCAGTCGATCGACACCCGCCTCACCCTGCTGACCTCGACGCTCACGGACGGCACGGCGCAGGCGATCGAGGCGGTCGACCGCCGCATCACCAGCGTCGCCGAGCTGATCGACGGTCGCAGCATGCACCTGACCGACACGGTCACGGCGCGCTTCCAGGACATCCACCAGGCGATCGAGACCAAGGTCGGTTCGGTTGCGAGCGACATCGACGTGCGCGTCGCGCAGTTCGAAGACCTGCTCGGCTCGCGTGTCGAGGCCGTTGCCGGCCGCATCGAGAGCAGCGGCCGCCAGGCCAGCGAGGACATGATGTCCCGCGCCGAGATGATCTCGACCGCGATCCGCTCGCATGTCGAGGACGCCGAGCGCTCGCTCACCAACCTCGTCGTCAACACCAGCGAGACGATCCAGACCGGTGCGCGCACCGCGCAGCAGTCGCTGATGACGGTCTCCTCCGACGTCAACGCCCAGCTCAAGATGACCTCCGCCGAGGTCGAGCGTGCGCTGACCGCGGTCGGCACCGGTGCTGCAAACTCGATCCTGACCAGCGCCCGCGAGGCGCAGTCGTCCCTGGTCGCGGCCTCGGGCGATGCCTCCAACCAGATCAAGGGGCTCGCCGCCGACGTTGAACGCACGCTGTCCGCGGCCGGCTCGGCCACCGCGGCCTCGATCCTGGCCGGCGCCCGCGAGGTGCAGACCACGCTCGTCACCGCCTCTTCGGACGCGGCCAACCACGTCAAGACGCTCACCGCCGACGTGCAGCGCTCGCTGTCGCTCGCCGGCACCAGCACGGCGGAATCGATCACCGCTGGCGCCCGCGATGCGCAGGGCACGCTGATCGCGGCCTCGACCGAGACCGCCAACCAGATCAAGGCGCTGTCCTCCGACGTGCAGCGCTCGCTCTCGATGGCGGGCACCTCGACGGCCGAGACCATCATGACCGGTGCACGCGAAGCCCAGAGCACGCTGGTCAACGCGTCCTCGGATGCGGCGAGCCAGGTCAAGTCGCTCGCGGCCGAGGTGCACCGCTCGCTCTCGCAGGTCGGCCAGAGCACTGCCGAGACGATCACGGCCAGCGCCCGCGACGCCCAGAGCACCCTTCTTGCTGTCTCAGCAGAACAAACCGGCCAGGTCCGTTCGCTCGCAGCCGAGATGCAGCGCGCGCTGGCGACTGCCGGCGGCGCCACCATCGAGGCGCTGACGAGCGGCGTGCGCGAGGCCCAGGGCACGCTGATCACTGCGTCGACCGATGCGGCGAGCCAGATCAAGTCGCTGACGACCGACATCGAGCGCACGCTGACCGCAGTCGGCGCCGACACTGCCTCGACCATCCTCAACAGCGCACGCGAGGCCCAGACCTCGCTGACCTCGACCTCGGCAGATGCCGCAAGCCAGATCCGCACGATCTCGACCGAGATCGAGCGCGCGCTGAGCACGGCCACGGCGAACGCGACCAACGACATCCAGACCAGCGCGCTCAACGCCCAGAATGCGCTGATCAACGCCTCCAACGAAGCAAGCTCGCGGGTCAAGTCGAGCTCGGCCGACGTCGAGCGCTCGGTGCTCTCCGCCTCGAGCAGTTTCGGCCAGGCCATGACCGGCAAGACCGACGAGATCGTCACCTATGTGCAGCAGCAGGCTGACCGCCTCTCGAACATGATCGACGCCAAGCGCGGCTCGCTCGTGGATGCGATCGGCTCGAAGACCAGCCAGCTCACGCTCGACATCGACCGCGTCACCTCCGACGCGCTGAAGTCGATCGAGACGCGCGGCACGGCGTTCTCGCAGACCATGATGGGCAACGGCAACGAAGTCGCCCGCACCATCAACGCGGCGAGCGAGGTCGCGACCAGCGCGGTCGGCCGGTCGCTCAAGGACCTCGAACAGGCCTCGCGTGCGGCGATCGACCAGTCGCGCCAGGTCTCGATTGCGGCCGTCACCGAGATGCAGGAGACCAGCAAGATCCTGCGCACCGACACGGTCGCCCTGTTCGAGCGTCTGCGCGAAGGCAACATCCTCCTGCAGGAGGTGCTGACCGGTGCGCACGACAACCTCAACTCGCTCGAGCGGGCGCTGGTGACGCGCGTCGCCGACTTCGTCTCGGCGATGAACGACGTCACCTCGCGCAACGGCGCTGCGACGCAGAACCTGGAAGACCAGCTCAACGTCTTCAACACCAAGACCACGCGGGCGCTCCAGGATCTCGGCGAGCTGTCGACGCAGTTCGACGCGCACGGCAAGGCACTCGTCGATGCCGCCCAGGTCGTCGAGCAGAGCAACAAGAACACCACCGCCTCGCTCGCCGAGCGCAAGCAGGCGCTGGAATCGCTCGTCACCACCATCGACCTGCGTACCACCGATCTCGACCAGCGGCTGTCGCGCTTCACCGGGCTGCTCGATGAGTCGCTCGCTGCGGCCGAAGAGCGTGCCCGCGACATCGCCCGCGTGGTCGCGGAGACCGCCGGCGCAGGTTCGGCCGCGATCACCCGCCAGTTCGAGGCGGTGCGGTCGGCCTCCGAAGAGGAGCATCGCCAGACCATCGATGCCATGCACGACATCTACCGCCAGACCACCGACGAGGCGGATGCGATGTTCAAGCAGTCGGCCGAGAAGTTCGGCAACCTCGTCTCCAGCATGAAGCAGATGGCGTTCGAGATGCACAACGAGCTCGAAGCCACCCGCAACGAGCTGCGCCGCGGCGTGCTCGAGATGCCGCAGGAGGCCGCCGAGAGCACTGCGCAGATGCGCAAGGTGATCGTCGACCAGATCGAGGCGCTCGCCGAGCTCAACCGCATCGTGGCCCAGCACGGCCGCGGCCTCGACGTCACCACGACGGGCCGCGCTTCTGTCGCCGTCCAGCGTCAGGAAGAGCCGGTGATGGCAAGTGCGGGCGGACGGGGTAACGAGACCCGCACGCGCGACACAGGCAGCGCTTCCACGCTGCCGCCGCCGGACCTGGGCATGCCCGCCTCCTCGCGGCGCACCGAGGCGCCGCCGGTCGCACCGGGCGGCAACGACCCCGGCCGCGACGGCTGGTTGTCGGATCTGTTGAACCGCACGGACGCCAACCAGGCTGCTCCAACCGGTCGTGAGGCCCCGCGTGGCCGCCAGGCTGCACCCGCTCCGCAGCCGCAGGCCCCGCAGAATGGCGGCAATCCGCTGGAATCGCTGTCGCTCGACATCGGCCGGCTGATGGACCGCAACCTCGCCACCGAGATGTGGGACCGCTACCAGCGCGGCGAGAACAAGGCCTTCACCAAGCGCCTGTACACGCCCGCCGGCCAGAAGGCTTTTGACGAGGTCGCCCGCAAGTATCGCGCCGACCGCAACTTCAAGGCGACGGTCGACCGCTACATCAGCGAGTTCGAACGTCTGCTCGACGAAGTCGCCCGCGACGGCCGCGGCCCGCAGGAGCTGCGCAGCCACCTCACCTCGGAGACGGGCCTGGTGTATACGCTGCTTGCTCACGCGGCGGGCCGGCTGGGGTAAAACAAAGCTCGCGAGTGGCGAATAGCGAATGAAAAAACGGAGCCCTGTCGGGCTCCGTTTTGTTTTGGCCGTTATTGCGCCAGCAGTTCACTGACCGTTGGGAAATTACGACGCCCCCACAAGCTCCGTCATTGCGAGGAGCCCTTGCGACGAAGCAATCCAGGCTGCCTCCTCGGAGACAGTCTGGATTGAGCTTCGCTCGCAATGACGGAGGAGAGAGGCGCTACTGCCGCTTGCGCTCGCTGGCCGGCGCCGGCTTCGGCGCCTCGGCCGACGGCGCGGCAGCGGCCGGTGCGCTGTTGCTGGCGCCGAACAGCACGCGG
The DNA here is from genome assembly GCF_040548225.1 of Bradyrhizobium sp. S3.12.5. NCBI lineage: Bacteria > Pseudomonadati > Pseudomonadota > Alphaproteobacteria > Hyphomicrobiales > Nitrobacteraceae > Bradyrhizobium > Bradyrhizobium sp. S3.12.5. The sequence continues at coordinate 108,070 of NZ_JBEPRF010000025.1, read as the reverse complement.
GTCGGGTTGCGGTCGAAGTTGTTCACGGCGCGGCTGATGTCGCCGAGCGTACGGCGGCCGTCGGTCATCAGCGCACCCGAGCGCTTGTCGAAATCCTCGGCAAGCTCGCGGATCGATTTGACCGTCAGGAACAGCTCGCCACCGTCCTTGCCGCCGGCGAGCGTGTTGAGGCCGAGCATGAGGTTGTCGGCCTTGAGCATGACGCCGTCGACCTTGGCCATCACGCCGTCGATCTTCTCGGAATTGCGGGCGAGCGAGTTGGTGAAGGTCTCCAGATTCTTCAGCGAATTCTTCACCGATTCCTGATTGTCGGCGACGATCTTGTTGATGTTCTGCAGCGTGCCGCGGATCGCCTCGGTGACGTCCTGGAGCTTGTTGGGGTCGGCCGTCAGCGTCGGGATGCCGTCCTCGTCGAGCGGCGGCGGCGGAGCCGCCTCCTCGCCACCCTTGAGCGAGATCGCGGCCACACCCGTCAGGCCCTGGAATTCGAGGCCGACCAGGGTGTCCTTGCGGAGCGGCGTGTTGTTCTCGATCATGGCGAGTGCGACAACCCGCCGCGGGTTGTCGAGCTTCACCGAGACCACTTCGCCCACCCGGATACCATTGAAGTTCACGCTACCGCCGTTGCGCAGGCCCGCGGCCGGGCCCTCGAACACGACGCGGAAGGGGCTGCGCTGCTTGGTGGTGTGCAGCGACTGGAACCACAGCACGAAGCCGATCGCAGCCGCGAGCACCGCCAGCGTGAAGGATCCGATCAGTACGTAATTCGCCCGCGTTTCCATCAGCTGCTCCGGCTACTCAAGTCACGACCGCGCGGGCGCGCTTGCCATGGAAATACTGCCTCAGCCAGGGATGCTGCGAGGCCTGCATGTCGGCGATCGACCCTGCCGCAATGATCTTACCGTTCCCTAAAACGGCGATCCGGTCGCAAGCCGTGTAAAGGCTGTCGAGGTCGTGGGTTACCATGAAAACGGTCAGCCCCAAAGTACGCTGCAGCGTCCTGACCAGATCGTCGAAGTCGCCGGCGCCGATCGGATCGAGGCCGGAGGTCGGCTCGTCCAGGAAGACGAGGTCCGGATCGAGCGACAACGCGCGGGCCAGCGCGACGCGCTTGATCATGCCGCCCGACAGTTCCGAGGGGAAACGCTCGGCCACTTCCGGCTTGAGGCCGACCATGGCGAGCTTGGCCATGGTGATCTCGTCCATCAGCCGCTGCGAGACGCGTAAGTATTCGCGCATCGGAAACTGGATGTTCTGCCGCACCGTGAGCGAGGAGAACAGCGCGCCCTGCTGGAACAGCACGCCCCAGCGCCGCTCGACATTGCGGCGCTGCGAGGTGTTGGAGGAATCCAGATCGACGCCGAACACCTCGATGGAGCCCGCGACCTTCGGCACCAGGCCGATGATGGTCCGCGTCAGCACCGATTTGCCTGCGCCCGAGGGGCCGACAAATCCCAAAATCTCGCCGCGCCGGACGTCGAGGTTGAGACCGTCCAGCACGCGCGTCGCACCGAACTGCACGGTGATGTCGCGGACGCGGATGATGGGGTCCTGAATCGCGTTTTGAGTTTCCTGCGCCATCGTCACATTCCGATCGAGGCGAAGAAGATGGCGAACACGCCGTCCATCACGATGACGAAGAAGATGCCCTTCACCACCGACGCGGTCGTGTGCTGTCCGAGCGATTCCGCGCTGCCTTGTACCGCGAGGCCCTCGACGCAGGCGACGATGCCGATCACCGCGGCCATGACGGGCGCTTTCACGATGCCGACGATGAAATGATCGATCGAGATGGCGTCGCGCAGGCGCAGCAGAAACGCCTCGGGATCGACGCCGCCATAGAGCCAGGCGACGAGACCGCCGCCATAGAGCGCGGCCATGGCGCCGAGGAAGGCGAGGATCGGCAGCGCCAGCACCAGCGCCAGCATGCGCGGCAATACCAGGACCTCGATCGGGTCGAACCCCATGGTGCGCAGCGCGTCGATCTCCTCGCGCATCTTCATCGAGCCGAGCTCGGCGGTGTAGGCGCTGCCCGAGCGGCCCGCGACCATGATGGCGACCAGCAGCACGCCGATCTCGCGCAACACCAGGACGCCGAGCATGTCGACGACGAAGATGTCGGCGCCGAACCGGCGGAAATGAAAGATGCCCTGCTGGGCGATGATGCAGCCGATCAGGAAGGTGATCAGCACGATGATCGGCACCGCGCGCCAGCAGACCTGCTCCAGATGATGCACGGTCGAGGTCAGGCGGAGTGAGCGCGGATGGATCAGCACCCGCCCGCCCGCCGCGAGCACCGCGCCGAGCATGTCGATCAGGCTCGCAATGGTGCCGCCGATGCCCGCCACGGCGCGGCCGATCTGCTCCAGCATGCCGGTGATGGTGATCGAGGTGGTGTCGATCACGGGCGTCGCGCGGACCCGCCGCACCTCGTCGACGAGGCTCGAATAGTTCGCGGACAACCCCGCGATCTGAGCCTCGACGGTGCCTTGGGTCAGGGTGCGACGCAGCCGTTCGATCAGCCAGGCCCCGAACGTGTCGAGCTTGGCGACCTCGGAGACGTCGATGAAGATGCTTTGGGGGCCGCCGGCGAGCTTCTCGGCGTCGGCCACCATCCGTTCCAGGACCGGCGCGAAGCTCGCGGTCCAGGTTCCGGTGGCGCAGAGGGCCAGCGCGTTGCCTTTGGCAATCCGCTCCAGCTTCGGATCGCCGCTCAAGGTGTCCGCTCCCGTGCCGGGGCGGAGAAAATCAAATCATTGCGCACGCGCCCTTACCCAGAAAAGGTATCCCCAACTGGTTAATGTTAGTTGCTAGAGGTAACCAGCAGGTTCAGATTTCGCCAGAGTTCAAAATGACTTCCAGCAAAGTTCCTGCGCTTGCCGCCCGAATCGAGCGGTTTCCCATCGCCGGCAGTTTCACGATCAGCCGCGGCGCCAAGACGGAAGCCGTGACCGTAGTGGCCGAAGTGAGCCAAAACGGCCTGATCGGCCGCGGCGAATGCGTCCCCTATCCCCGTTATGGCGAGACGCCCGAGGCAACACTGGCCGCGATCCAGGCCATGCAGGCGGCTCTCGCGGGCGGGCTGACGCGGCAGGCCCTCCAGGCCGCCATGCCGCCAGGGGCGGCCCGCAATGCGCTGGATTGCGCCCTGATCGACCTCGAGGCCAGGGCTTCGGGCCTGCGGGCCTGGAACCTGCTCGACCGCCCTGTGCCGGGCGAGCGCACCACGGCCTATACGATCTCGCTGGGCACGCCTGGGGCCATGGCGGCGGCGACCGCCAGGGCGGCGCACCGGCCGCTGCTCAAGATCAAGCTCGGCGGCGAGGGTGATCCCGAGCGGATCGCGGCCGTGCGCAAGGCGGCCTCCGAGTCGGAGCTGATCGTCGACGCCAACGAGGCCTGGACCGAGGCCAATCTGGAAGCCAACCTCGCGGCCTGCGCCGCCGTCGGTGTTACCCTGGTCGAGCAGCCGCTGCCGGCCGGCAAGGACGACGCGCTGGCGCGGATCAAGCGGCCGCTCGCGGTCTGCGCCGACGAGAGCGTGCATGACCGCAACTCGCTGGCCCCCTTGCGCGCGCGCTACGACGCCGTGAACATCAAGCTCGACAAGACCGGCGGTCTCACCGAGGCGCTGGCCATGGCCGATGCCGCGCAGGCGCTCGGTTTCGAGATCATGATCGGCTGCATGGTCGCGACCTCGCTGTCGATGGCGCCCGCCATGCTGGTGACCCCGCAGGCGCGCTTCGTCGATCTCGACGGCCCGTTGTTGCTGGCGCGCGATCGCGATCATGGACTGCGTTATGACGAGAGCCTGGTCTATCCGCCGGACGCTTCGCTCTGGGGCTGAGCCGTGAGCCGATGCCGCGCCGACCAGATCACGATCGCGCCGGCCGCCGCCATCGCCGCCATGACGTAATAGAGGCTGTCGCCGATGCTGGCGTAGATCGCGCCTGAAGCGATCGAGCTCGTCGCGCCCAGCAAGCCGCTGCACGCAGCATAGTAACCCTGCCCCCGCGCAATCTGATGCGACGGCACCCGCCGCACCAGCAAATTCATGGTGCCGACGATGGTCATGCCGAACGTGAGGCCGTGGCCGAGCTGCGCGATCGCGAGCAGCGCCAGCGGCGGCTCCTGCGCCGTGACGATCCAGCGCAGCACCGCGCTTGCGCCGCCGATCGCCATCAGCGATGACGGATGCAGCGAGAAGCGCGGCGACAGCGCGAAGACGACGATCTCGGCGATCACGCCCAGCGTCCAGAGTCCGGCGATTGTGAACCCGCCGAGCCCATGGGCCTGCCAGCTGATCGCCGAAAATGAGTAATAGGCAGCGTGACTGCCCTGGATCAGCGCGGCCGAAATGATGACCGACCAGAAGCCGGCATCGCGCAGCAGGGCATTGCCAGCGGGCTTTTCCGCGCTCCTTCGCCTGACATCGCCGAGCGGCTGGAGCAACAGGCCCGCGACGCCCGCAACGAGAGCCCATGCGACGATGACCCAGATCAGCTCGCGCGTGTCGATGCTGTCGACGAGATAGCCGCAGGCGAGTGCGCCGGCCGCGAAGGCTGCCGAGCCCCACAGCCGAATTGGCCCATAGTCGAAGCCGTAGCGAATGACGCCGCGCAACGCGTATGCATCCGTCAGCGGGACGACCGGCGTCCACATGATGCAGGTCAGCGCATAAATCAGGAGGAGTGCCAGCGGCTGGTGCTGCACGCCGACCAGCGCAAATCCCGCCGCCGTCGCGACGACCGAAACCATCATGCCGGCACGAATCGCGTGGCGCTTTTCGGCAAAGGCGGTTGCGTAGGGCAGCGTGGTGAAGCGCGTGATCCCCGGCAGCGCGTTGATGATCCCGATCCAGGCCGCATCGACGCCGATCGCCTTGAGCCAGACCGGGAAGAACGGCAGATGCGTGCCCGTCACCGCGAACACGGCCGCGTAGAACAGCGCAAGACGCACGGCGAATCGCCGCTTGACGGATGTCGCGATGGGGATTTGTGATTCGCCTGCCATCAAACCAATTGCGATTCGGTCGATATCGTGGTGATCGTTACAGTAACGCGCGGTGATTTGCGCGACGAGATTGTCATGGCCAACGAAGCATTCGCCCTCTCGCCCATGTCGGCCCGCGCGGCCGAGCCGAACGAGCAGGATTACGACGCGATCCGTGAAGCCTTCATGGAGACCGCGCGCGGCCGCTGGTTCCTCGGCGAATACGCCAAGCGCAACCGCAATGCCGACACCAGCATGGTGCTCGACGCGGTCGCCAAAATCGAAGAAACCCTTGCGGCACAGCGACAACCCGTCGTCGAGGACCGCCTGCCCGAGGCGCTGGTCGCGATCCGCCGCGCGGTCGAGGACGCAGAAAGCGCCGCCGGCAAGGCTTGCGATCCGGCCGTGCTCGAGGCGAGCCTCGCGCCGATTCCGCGCGGCGTGCGCATCATCAAGGAGATCTCCTGGCGCTGGCGCGAGATCGGCGCCGACGGGCGAATCTGCGACCTGATTGATTCGCAGCTCGCCTCGATCGAAGCGGCCTGCGCCCAGGTGTCGACCATCGACCCGCGCGCCGACCTCAAGGCCGCCTTCGATCTGCTCAGGGACCGTGTCGAGCAGACGGACGCTGACGGCGTCGGAGCGCCCGTTGCGATGGCGAGCGAAGCATCCGTGGCTTCTACGGAGACCCCGCAGGACATCGCGCCGGAGCCCGAGGCGACCGCTGACGCGAGCAGCATCGCCGAGAACGCGATGATGGACGTCGCGATCGCGCCCGAGATTGCCGAAAGCCACGCCACCGTCGAAGAGAGTTTTGCTGCGGTCGAGGACAGCCTCGCCGATCCCGCTTCCGTCGCCGAGATCACGGACGAGTTCTCGTTCGATGCCGCCGCGGAGGCCGAAGACGACGCCGTGCTCGCGGCGATCGCGTTGGAGATGGCTGCGCCTGATCCGGAGTTCGACGAGATCGTCGAGCCGATGGAGATGGAAGCGGCTATTCCCAAGCCGGAGCCGATGGCCGCGGAGGTCGCGAAGCCGTTCGCCATGGAGGCGCCAATCGCGCCGCATGTCGAGGAACCGGTTGTTGAGGAGCCGGTCGTCGAAGCCCCGATCGCGATGGAATCGCTCGCGCGTCTCACCGATGCCATCGCCGAAGCCGCAGCCGAAGCGATGGAGCAACCGGCCTCCATGATGACGGCCGCAGCAACCTACGGCGCAGCACCGACCGCGTCGCTGCCGATGCCCTCCCCCCTGCCCGAACCCTCGCTCGGCGCCACCATTCTCGCCAGCGGCATCGTGCAAAAGCCCCGCCCTGCGGCCAACGACGCGCTGGCGCCGATCCGCCGCATGACCCAGGCCGAGAAGATCGCGTTCTTCTCGTAAAGGCGCTCGCACTCTTTCCACCGTCATTGCGAGCGGAGCGAAGCAATCCAGACTGCCGCCGCGGAAAGATTCTGGATTGCTTCGCTCCGCTCGCAATGACGGAGCGCGAGGCAAGCGCCCCACGCCCTTACGCGTGATCTAGATCACGCACCGCGCCGGGGTGATCGCGATCACGGACCAGGGATCGAACGCCGCCTAGCTTCCTCGCAACCAATCTCGCATCGAGATGAGCCCCGAGGAGCCCGCCATGTTCCGCCTGAAATCCGCCCTGATGACCGCCGGCCTGCTGGGAAGCCTGTTCGGCTTCGCCTGCGGCCCCATTTCCGCACAGGTCGCCCCTGTCGAACCGGCTGCGCCTGCCGCGCTGCAAGGCCCGGAGCAGCGAGTGGCGCTGGTGATCGGCAATTCGAACTACCAGAACGCGCCGCAGCTCGCCAATCCCGACAATGACGCGCAGTCGATGGCGCAGTTCCTCAACTCGGCCGGCTTCGAGGTGATCTCGGCGACCGACCTCGGCCAGAACGACATGCTGCGCGTGGTGCAGGACTTCTCGGCTAAGGTCTCCGCGCGCGGTCCGAACACGGTGGCGATGGTCTATTATGCCGGTCACGGCGTGCAGCTCGCCGGCGAGAACTATCTCGTCCCTGTTGACGCGAAGGTGTCGAACCAGACCGAGCTCGTCAACGACTCGGTCCGCCTGGTCGACGTGATGTCGACGCTGGAAACGATCCCGAGCCGGATGCGCATCGTCATCCTCGATGCCTGCCGCAACAACCCGTTCCCTGACGTCAACGACGCCGGCCGCGGCCTTGCCATCGTCGATGCGCCGAACGGCTCCATCGTCGGCTATTCGACCGCGCCGGGCGCCGAAGCGCTCGATGGCAATGGCGGCCACAGCCCCTACACCCAGGCTTTCCTGAACGTCGCGCGCGAGCCCAACGTGCCGATCGAGCAGCTCTTCAAGCGCGTGCGGCTCCAGGTCAACCAGACCACCAGCGGCGCGCAGATTCCGTGGGAGAGCTCCTCGCTGACCTCCGACTTCACCTTCTTCGGCGACACGGCCGTTGCCGCCAATCGCGCGCCGGTGAATGCGCCGGTGGTGCAGATGGCCTCGAACCTGCCGAGCCGTTCGACGCGGCAGGCCTATGACTACGTCGTGTCCGAGGGACGGCCGGAGTACTATCAGGAGTTCATCCAGATGTATCCGCACGACCCGCTGTGCGATCATATCCGCTGGCTGCTGTCGAATTTGCTGATCTCGCAGGCCTGGCACCAGGCGGTGCTGGCGAACTCGCCGATCGGCTACAAGGCCTTCTACGACAGCTACGGCAACAGCCCATATGCGCAGATGGCGCACAAGCTCGAGACGCAGCCGAAGCTGATCCCCCTGATGCAGGCGACGAAGTTTTTGGCTCCGCAGAACATTGCCCCGACGCTCAAGATCGGCAATCTCGGCCAGCCCAAATATATGCCGCTGATCCAGCAGGGCAACGGCGGCTCGCAGATGAACGCCAACCTGCCGGTCGTGCAGAAGCCGGTCAACGGCATCGGCAAGATCGTCACCCTGCCGGCGAGCAATTCGCAGAACGGCACGCCGTCGCAGGCCCCGGGCAAGATCGTCACCCTGCCCGCGCCGACCAACACGACGACGAACAATGGCGGCATCGGCAAAATCACGACACTGCCGGTGACCATGCAGAACACCGGCAACAATAATGCCGGCGCTGCCAATACCCCTCCTGGCAAGGTCGCGGGCATGCCCGTGACGATCGGCAAGGGCGTCACGACTGGCGATGCCAAGCCGGTGAATGTCCAGACCCAGAACAATCCGATCCGCATCAACAACGGCGTGAAACTCGACAACAACCCGGTGAACAAGGTGCAGGTGCAGAATAACAATCGGCCGCAGTTCAATGCGATGGGGAATGGCGGCGGCAACAATGTCCGTCAATCGATGAACCAGTCAAACATGAATGGCGGCAACAACCACCGCGGCTTCATGCACTGATGGCGGCGACCGCACGCGACAAAGGGGCAGTGCGGCGACGCTCTGCCCCTTCTTCATGTCAAAAGCTCAAAACCTCAGGCCACCAGCTCAGCGAACAGATCCGCATCGACGTTGCCGCCGGAGAGCACGATGACCACGTTCTTGCCGGCAACGTCGAGGCGGCCGGCAAGCAACGCGGCAAGGCCGACCGCGCCGCCGGGCTCGACCACGAGCTTCAGCTCGCGATAGGCAAAGGCGACGGCCGCGCCGACTTCCTTGTCCGACGCGGTCACGCCGCGCGCCAGAAGCTTGCTGTTGATCGCAAAGGTCATCTCGCCGGGGATCAGGGCCATCAGCGCGTCGCAGATGGTGCGGCCCGCAGGCCCGTGCGGCTCGCGATGGCCCGCGGTCAGCGACAGGCCGTGATCGTCGAACGCCTCGGGCTCGGCCACCACGATCTCGGCTAGTGGGTAGCGCGCCTTCACGGCGGTCGCGACGCCTGCGATCAGGCCGCCGCCGGAGGCCGGCGCCACCACGATGTCAGGTGAGAGGCCGAGCGTTGCCATGTCCTCCGCGATCTCGCGGCCCGCGGTGCCCTGCCCTGCGATCACGAAAGGATCGTCATAGGGCCTGACCAGCGTCGCGCCGCGCTTCTCGGCGATGCCGCGCGAGATCGCCTCGCGATCGTCGCGGTCGCGATCGTACAGCACGACCTCGGCGCCATAGGATTTGGTGCGCTCGCGCTTCGAGAGCGGCGCGTCCGCCGGCATCACGATGGTCGCCTGCATGTCGAGGATCTTGGCCGCCGCCGCCACGCCCTGGGCGTGGTTGCCGGAGGAGAACGCGACGACGCCGCCGGCACGCTTGTCCTGCGGGATCGAGAACACCTTGTTGAAGGCGCCGCGGAACTTGAAGGAGCCGGTGCGCTGGAGCATCTCCGGCTTCAGGAACACTTTCGCGCCAACGCGCTCGTTGAGGACGGGAAACGACAACAGCGGGGTGCGGACGGCGAAGGGCGCGAGCACGCGCGCTGCGGCGTCGATATCGGCGGGGCCGATCGGAAGGGGCTGTTCGGACATGGGGCGATGTTATCGCGGCGGATGCGGCGCGGGCAAGACATCTCCGCGCGAGGATTTTTATCCGTTCAGGCGACGAAGCGCGGCTGTTCCGTGCCGGTCCGGCCGGGCAGCACCGCGCCGACCGCCCGGATGCTGTCCACAAATGCCCTCGCCGAGGCTTCCCAGGTGTAATTGGCGGCGAATTCGACGCAGGCTGGCCTGGAGATATCGAGCGCCGCGAAGCAGGCATTGCGCAGGTCATTGTCCAGCGCGCCGACCGGCGCATCGCCGATGACGTCGCGCGGCCCCTTCACCGGGAACGCCGCAACCGGCAGGCCGCTCGCGAGCGCCTCGAGCAGGACCAGGCCGAACGTGTCGGTCCTGCTCGGAAACACGAAGACGTCGGCTGCCGCATAGATGTCGGCCAGCTCCTCGCCGTGCTTTTCGCCCAGGAAAATCGCGTCGGGATAGGCCTCTTCCAGTGTGTTGCGCGCCGGGCCATCGCCGACGATCACCTTGGTGCCGGGCAGATCGAGGTCGAGAAACGCCTCGAGATTCTTCTCGACCGAGACCCGGCCGACGGAAAGGAACACCGGTGCCGGGAGGCAGAGATCGATGGCGCGAGGGTGGAACAGCTTTGTGTCGACGCCGCGCGGCCACAGCACGACATTGGCAAAGCCGCGCTCGCTGAGCTCGCGGGCGAGTGCTGGCGTCGCCGCCATCACGGCGCGGCTGGCGCTGTGGAAGCGCCGCAGCGCCCGCCAGATCAGGGATTCCGGAACCGGCACGCGGGCGCGGACATATTCGGGAAAGCGGGTGTGGAAGCTGGTCGTGAACGGCAGCTTGCGCTGCCGGCAATAGCGGCGGACCATCAGGCCGATCGGCCCTTCCGTCGCGATGTGGATGCTGTCGGGCCGCGCTTCCTCAATCAGTCTTGCGATGCGCGCCGGGCGCGGCATCGCGAGCCGCACGTCGCGATAGCTCGGCATCGCAAAGGTGCGGAACGATTGCGGCGTCAGGAATGTAAACTCGGTACCGAGCGTCTTGGCGGCGTCAGCAAGCTTGGTCAGCGTCCGAACCACACCGTTGACTTGCGGGTGCCAGGCGTCGGTCGCGACCAGGATGCGCATCAAGCCGCCCTTGCTGCCACCTGCGGTACGGCTGCAGGCTTTTGGGCGTGGTCGGCCCAGGTGATGATCTCGAAACGACCGTCATCGTGCTCGACCAGCGCGGTGCAGCTCTCGACCCAGTCGCCGCAATTCATGTAGCGGATGCCATTCTCGTCGCGGATCACGGCGTAGTGGATGTGGCCGCAGATCACACCGTCGGCGTCATGGCGCCGTGCTTCGGCCGAGAGCGCCTGCTCGAACGCGCCGATATAGTTCACGGCGTTCTTGACCTTCTGCTTGGCCCATTGCGACAGCGACCAGTAGGGCACCTTGAACATGCGGCGGAAGAAGTTGACGAAGCGATTCATCTGGATCGCGAAGTCGTAGGCCTTGTCGCCGAGATGGGCGAGCCAGCGCGCGTTCTGCACCACGAGGTCGAAGATGTCGCCGTGGATGACGAGATAGCGCTTGCCGTCCACGCCGGTGTGGACGGTGTTCTCGACCACGTCGATGCCGCCGAAATGCGTGCCGTAATAGTTGCGCAGGAACTCGTCGTGATTGCCGGGCACGTAGATGACCTTGGCGCCCTTGCGCGCCTTGCGCAGGAGCTTCTGCACTAGGTCGTTGTGCGATTGCGGCCAGTGCCAGCTCGATTTCAGCGCCCAGCCGTCGACGATGTCGCCGACGAGATAGATAGTGTCGGCGTCGTGGTAGCGCAGGAAGTCCAGCAGCAGGTCGGCTTGCGAGCCGCGGGCTCCGAGATGGACATCGGAAATGAACAAGGTGCGAAAGCGCCTTTCAGGGCTCTCGTCACTCACATCGTAACTTCCCATACGACAGCCTGTAACAATTTCCCGTGACAGGGGGATGACCAATTGGACCTTTGAGGCACCCTCAGCTACGAATCAAACCTCGCCTCGCCCTCCCCGCGAATATCAGTCGCATGCGACAATCAGGCGACATGAGGCGGCATTGGTTGCCCGCAAAAGCCCGGAACACCCTGGTCCTGCTGGTTAACGGCGGGGCCGACACGCAGCTCGCAGCCGGCGTCAGTAAAACTTGTGGAAATGATGGATCGGCCCGTGGCCGTGACCGACGCTGAAGCGGTCGGCAGCTTCAATCGCAACACTGATCCAGGCCTTGGCGTTGCGCACCGCCTGCTCCAGGGTCTCGCCCTTGGCGAGACCCGCCGCAATCGCCGACGAGAGCGAGCAGCCGGTGCCATGGGTGTTCTTCGTGGCGACGCGCGGCGCGGCAAGCGCAATCGTGTTTCCGGCATCGACGAGATAGTCGATGCTCTCGGCGCCCTCGCCGTGCCCGCCCTTGATCAGGACAGCGTGGCAGCCGAGCGCGAGCAGGCGGCGGCCCTGACTCTCGATCTCGGCTTCGCTTCGCGCAAGCGGCCCGTCGAGCAGAGCGGCGGCCTCGGGCAGATTTGGCGTAACGACCGAGGCCAGCGGAATCAGCTTCTTGCGCAGGGCCTCGACGGCTTCGGACGCCAGCAGGCGGTCGCCGGAGGTTGCGACCATCACGGGATCGAGCACGATATTGCGAGGCTTCCAGCGCGCCAGCGCAGAGGCGATCACATCGATAGTCTCGGCCTGCGCCACCATGCCGATCTTCACCGCGCCGACGTCGAGATCGGAGAGCACCGCATCGATCTGCGCGGTGACGAACGCCGCGGATACCGCGTGAATGCCGGTGAGACCTTTGGTGTTCTGCGCCGTCAGCGCCGTGATCGCGGATGCGCCGTAGACGCCGAGCGCGGCAAAGGTCTTCAGGTCGGCCTGAATGCCGGCGCCGGCGCTCGAATCCGAGCCGGCGATGGTGAGCGCCACGGGCGTGGTCATCGGGCGGTTTTCCGGGTTTTCGAAGCCAGGCGTTTCAAAGTCAGGCATTTCGAAGTCATGGCTTCTCCTACCGCGCGCTCGGAGCACCAGCAAGCCGCGAATCGTGCACGCGCGGTGCCACGCAGTATCGTCGTCCCGGAAACGTGCACATCCGGACAAATAAGACCTAGTCATCGCCCGGCCTTGGCGGGTCCATCCAAATCAGTGAAAGATTGATCGATTCGCTGGCGATGCCATGTTGCGGGCCGCCCCCGGCCTGCAACCCTCTCGGGACTGTATCATGTGGGCCTACTTCGAACGCATCCTCGACTCCTCGATGTTCTCACCGCACGGCATCTGCCTGTTGTGGGAACCTGAGCTGATCTGGCTCCACGTCGTCTCCGATGCCATCATAGCCGCCGCCTATTTCTCGATCCCGTTCGCTCTCACCATTCTCGTCACCAAGCGGCGAGACCTCCAATTCGGCTGGGTCTACTGGGCGTTCGCGATCTTCATCATGGCCTGCGGCCTGACCCATGTGCTGTCGATCTACACGCTCTGGGTCCCGATCTACGGCATCGAGGGCCTGGTCAAGGCGGTCACGGCTGCGGCCTCCATCTTCACCGCCGGTGCACTTTGGCCGCTCTTGCCGAAAATCCTGACCATCCCCTCCCCGTTTGAGCTGCAGAAGGTTCAGGCTGCGCTCGAGGAGGAGGAGATCAAGAGCCGGGACGCGACGCTGCTGCTGCGGCAGGTCGGAGACGCCCAGCGCGCGATGCGCGAAAGCGTGACGCGTCTCACCGCGGTCGTCGAGACCGCCGTCGACGGTGTCATCCTGTTCGACGCGCAAGCCCGCATTCTCCTGTTCAATCCCGCCTGCGAACGGCTGTTCGGCTATCACGCCGCCGAGGTCATGAATCTCGACATCGGCATGCTGATGTCCAACCAGGAGAGGCCCTCATCCACCGGTCATGCGCGGCGCTTCGCGACCGGCGAAGCCGCCGGCCTGCGCAAGGACGGATCGACCTTCCCGATGGATCTGTCGGTGGGCCAGGCGTGGCAGGACGGCGATCTGATCCATGTCGGCATCATCCACGATCTGACCGCGCGCAAGCTGACCGAGCAGCAGCTTCAGCAGGCGCAGAAGATGGAGACGGTCGGCCAGCTCTCCGGCGGCATCGCGCACGACTTCAACAATCTCCTGACCGTGATCATTGGCAACGCCGAGCATCTCAGCGAGCAGCTCAAGACGCGGCCCGATTTGCGGCAATTCGCCGATGACATCTGCGAGTCCGGCGAACGCGGCGCAGAGCTGACGCAGCGGCTGCTCGCGTTCAGTCGCCGCCAATTGCTCCAGCCGCAGACGGTCGATTGCCGCGAGCTGCTCGGGTCCATGCTCAAGCTGCTCAAGCGCACCTTGCGCGAGAACATCGAGATCAAGACAGCCTTCGGGCCCGGCACGATCTTGGCCTTTGCGGACCGCGCCCAGCTCGAATCCGCCGTGCTGAACCTTGCGCTGAATGCGCAGGACGCGATGCCATCAGGCGGACACCTGACGTTGAGCACGGAACTGGCCGCGATCGACGAGGACTATCGTGCCCTGCACCCGGAAGTGGCGTCGGGCGCCTACGCGCTGATTTCCGTCACTGATGACGGCGAAGGCATGACGCCCGAGGTGATCGAGCGCGCATTCGAACCATTCTTCACCACCAAGGAGGTCGGCAAGGGGTCAGGGCTCGGGCTGAGCATGGTCTATGGCTTCGCCAGGCAGTCCGACGGTCACGTCTCGATCTATAGCGAACAGGGCCTGGGAACGACGATTCGGATCTACCTGCCGCGTGCCGGTGCCGGACAATCGTTGGCCGATGCGCGGGAAAGCGAGGACGTCGCGCCGCGCGGGCACGAGAAGATCCTGATCGCGGAAGACGATCCGTTCGTGCGCTCCTCGGTGATCCAAAGGGTGGAGGCGCTCGGCTATGGCGTCGTCGCCGCCGTCAACGGCCAGGATGCCCTGCAGCGGCTGCGCGCCGACCCCGGCATCGACATGCTGTTCACCGATATCGTCATGCCCGGCGGAATGAGCGGCTGGGAGCTCGCCGACCAGGCCCGGCGGATTCGGCCGGGCCTGCCCGTGCTGTTCACCTCGGGCTATGCGCTGGAGACCCTGGTCGAGCAGGGCCGCGCGCAAGCCGACGCAGTGGTCCTGACCAAGCCCTATCGCAAGGCCGAGCTCGCCCAGCGGCTCAGGGACGCCTTCGCCGCGGTGACGGTGACTTCGTAGGGCAAAACCGTATTTGCGCGCGGGCGGCTTGTCCCCGCAGGCCGCAAGTCCGCTTGCTAAATCCGGCCGGTTTTGGCCTATTAGCCGGCAAGATACGCCTTCGGAGTGACTGCAATGGTTCCCTTTTTCGTCCAGATCAAATGCAAGCTCGGCCAGTCCTATACGGTCGCCAATGCGCTTGCCGAAGCCGAGATCGCCTCCGAGATCTACTCGACAGCCGGCCATTACGATTTGCTGGTGAAGTTCTATGTCGACAACGACACCGACATCGGCCACTTCATCAACGAGAAGGTGCAGGTGCTGCCCGGCATCCAGGACACGCTCACCATCATCACCTTCAAGGCGTTCGGCACCAACTAACCGCCAGCCTCCTTGCGTTTGGGCGGCGTCGGACCGTCGACCGGCGGCAACGACTTCAGATACGCCGCCATCGCGGCGCGATCCTCCGGTGTCAACTGCGCGAGGTTCTTGATCACCGGCCGCATCGAGCCCGATGCGCTGTCGCCTTCGGGCATGTCGCCGGTCTCTAAGAAGTCGGCAATATCTTTCTCGCTCCAGCCGCCAATACCCTTCTGCGTGATGTTCGGCACCCAGCCCTCGCCTTCGGGATTGGGGCCGCCGGCGAAGCGCTGCGAAGTGATGACGCCGCCGAGAAAGTTGCGCGGACTGTGGCATTCGGCGCAATGGCCAAAACCGTTCACGAGATAGGCGCCGCGATTCCATTGTGCGGATCGCGCTGCATCCGGCATGAACGGCCTGACCTCCATGAACAGCAATTTCCAGATGCCGACATTGCGGCGGATGTTGAAGGGAAATGGCAAATCGTGGTCGCGCACCCGGCCGGACACCGGCGGCAGCGTCTTCAGATAGGCAAAGAGATCGCGAACGTCGTCGACTTTGACGATGTGATAGGACGTGTAGGGAAATGCCGGGAAGTAGTGCGTACCCGCAGGCGAGATGCCGCGCATCACCGCATTGACGAAATCGGCCTCGCTCCAGCGGCCGATGCCGTCGGCGGCATCGGGCGAAATATTCGGGGCATAGAACGTTCCGAACGGCGAGCCCAGCGCCAGGCCACCGCCAAGCCGCAGGCGATCGGGCTGGTTGGGCACGGCATGGCAGGACGAGCAGCCGCCGGCATTGAACAGCTCCTGCCCATTGGCGAGATCACGCCCGCGCATCGGCGCCGGCAAGGCCAAAGCGGTCGGCGCGGTCAGCCACCAGTAGACGACAAGTGCTGCAACAGCAGCAATCAAAATGACAGAAATTATTCGTCGCGGCATTGAGGATCCCATCGAGCTCCGGCGAATTTACGGATCATCCCGCAGCCGCTCCAGCCACGAATAATTTAGATGGTTTGATCGGAATCCGGGAATAAAGTCGGAACCGCACTGTTTGCAAGTTGACCGCAATCAGGCGTCAACAGGGAGAGACCCATGAACAAAGCGCTTTTTGCCACGCTGGCGCTCGGAGCCGCCGTCGCATTCGCAGGCTCGGCCAGCGCGGAGAAACTGAAGGCGACGCTGGACGGCAAGTCCGAAGTGCCCGCCACCACCAGCAGCGGCACCGGCACGGCCGATCTCGACTATGACGCCGCCACCAAGAAGCTGTCCTGGAAGCTGAGCTATTCCGGCCTCTCCGGCCCCGCCACCGCCGCCCATTTCCATGGCCCCGCCGAGGCCGGCAAGAATGCCGGCGTCGCGGTGCCGATCCCGGGTGCTGCCAACAGCCCGGCTGAGGGCTCGGCGACGTTGACCGACGCGCAGGCCTCCGATCTGCTCGCCGGCAAGCTCTACGTCAACATTCACACCGCGGCCAACCCGGGCGGCGAAATCCGCGGCCAGGTGACCAAGTAAGTTTTGTTGCAATTTTTTCCGCGGGGGCCGGGCGCCAGTTGCGCGTCCGGCCTTTTCGATTCCGGCTGAGCGTGTCAGACGGGACGCTTGCTCACAGCATGCCTGTCCCTACGCAGCGCTCAGCGCCTGCGTGAGATCCGCGATCAGGTCCGACGGGTGCTCGATGCCGATCGAGAGCCGGATCGTGGAATCCAGAACGCCAATCTTATGGCGGATGTCGGCGGGCACGCCGGAATGGGTCATCGTCGCCGGCAGGCTCGCCAGCGACTCCGTTCCGCCAAGGCTGACCGCGAGCTTGAAGATCTGCAAGCCGTTGAGAAATTTCTCCGCCGCCGCCTGGCCGCCGACGATGTCGAACGAGAATGTCGATCCCGCGCCGAGACACTGCCGCGCGAACACTTGTCCGGCCGGCGAGGCCTCGTCGTGATGACCGAGATAGTGGACCTTGGCGACCTTGGCGTGGTCGCGCAGATAGTCCGCGACGAGGCGCGCGTTACTGTTGGCCTTCTCCATGCGCAGGCTCAAGGTCTCGAGCGAGCGGTTGATCATCCAGCAGGAATGCGGATCGAGCTGGGTGCCGATCGCGCCGCGCAGCGCCTTGATGCTTTTCATGATCGCCTTCGAGCCGAGCGCCGCGCCCGCGATCAGGTCGGAATGACCGCCGACATATTTGGTCAGCGAGTACAGCGAAATATCCGCGCCATGCTCGATCGGCCGCTGAAACACCGGGCCGAGCAGCGTGTTGTCGCAGGCGATGATCGGCGTGTGGCCCTGGGCCTTTCCAATGGTCTCGGCGACGCGGCGCATCATCGCGACGTCGACCAGGCCATTGGTCGGGTTGGCCGGCGTTTCGATCAGGATCATCGCGACCCGGCCCTTGCGCATGGCCTCCTCCGCAGCCTGGCCGACCGCCGATTCATCGATGCCGTCGGCAAAGCCGACTGCGCCGATCGCAAGACGCGAAAGCGTGTTCGTCAACAGGGTTTCCGTCCCGCCATAGAGCGGCTGGGAGTGCAGGATGACATCGCCAGGGCGTATGAAAGCCAGGATCGTGGTCGCGATCGCCGCCATGCCGGATGAGAACAGGACACAGCTCTCGGTGCGCTCATAGATGGCGAGCCTGTCCTCGACGATCTCGCTGTTGGGATGGTTGAAGCGCGAATAGACCAGGCCTGCGCCCATGCCCTCCGGCGGCTCGCGCCGGCCCGCGACAAAATCGAAGAAATCCTGCCCGTCCTCGGCCGTCCTGAACACGAAGGTCGAGGTCAAGAACACCGGCGGCTTGATGGCGCCTTCCGACAGCTGCGGATCATAGCCATAGGTCAGCATCAGCGTTTCCGGATGCAGCATATGGTTGCCGATATGGGTTTTCGACGGGAACGGTTTGACCATGGCCTGCCTCGCTGTTGCTCGAGATCCGCGCCGCGCGTTGGAACTCCAGACATCGTGAGGCATCAACGCTGCAGCGGCGCGAGCAAACATAACCACTCTGACGGCGATCCGTCAGGCCATGAGAGGAGAATTTGGTGATGAGCTGCGCGCCGGTGATGCAGCAGCATGAACGCGATTGCGAAGCCTCACCCACTGCTGTCATTCCCCGCGAAAGCGGGGAATCCAGTATTCTAGAGACATCAACGTTCCCCGAACCGCCTCGGCGTACTGGATCGCCCGCCGCAGTGCGCAAGTGCGCACAAGGCGGGCGATGACACCGAACTTGTAGTGACGCGCCCGCGCCGCTCTACTTCAGCTTCAGCCGATACGTCTCGTGACAGTCGGTGCAGCGATCATTCATCGCAGTGTAGGCGGCCTTCAGGCTCGCCACATCGGTGATCTTGCCCTTGACCTCGGCGATCGCCTTCTGCACCGGCGGGATCTTGGAGTCGAAATCGACCTTGTTCTGCCAGACCTTGGGCGAAGCACCGTAAGTTGCGTTGACCACGTCCTGCTTGGGATTGACCTCGAAGGTCTTTGCGATCTTGGCGACGTCGGCCTCGAGACTGGCGATCGCCGCGTCGACGGCCTTCTGATCGTAGGGGATTTCGCCCTTCGTCATCTTGAGGATCACGCCGTACATGCTCTTGGCCTGCGAGCGCATCAGGTTGTCCTGCTGGACGGCAATCTCCTGCTGGGCCATGACGGCGCCCGCACCCAGAATGAGGGTGCCCGCGACAATCAAAATTCGCTTCATCGGCTTGTTTCTCCGGCTCGCACGTCGCTTTGGGGGAAGCTCGGCTTGGGGAAGGTCATTCATGGTTAGAACCCGGCGGCGGCCGATTATTCCCGCCGCGGGGGCCAAGCTTTACAGGCTATGGCGACGATGATGCTCGTTGATCGCGATCCAAACACGTTCCGGTGTCGCCGGCATGTCGATGTGGTCGATCTTGTATTCGCGCCAGAGCCCATCGACGATGGCGTTGACGACCGCCGGACAGGAGCCGATCGCGCCGGCCTCGCCCGCGCCCTTCACACCCATCGGATTGGTGGTGCAGGGGACGTTGGCGGTCTCGAACACGAAGGACGGGCCGTCGGCCGCCCGCGGCAGCGCGTAATCCATGTAGGTGGCAGTGATGAGCTGGCCGTCACCCGCGCCGTAGATCACCTGCTCCATCAGCGCTTGGCCGATGCCCTGCATGGCACCGCCATGCACCTGCCCCGCAAGCAGCAGCGGATTGAGCGTCTTGCCGAAATCGTCGACGATCACATAGTTGACGATTTTGATGATGCCGGTGGCAGGATCGATCTCGACCTCCGCCAGATGCGTGCCGTTGGGATAGGTGCCGTCAGCGCTGGCAAAGGTCGCGCTGCCGTTCAACTTCGATGGATCGGCGCCGGGCCGCTTGGCCAAATCGGCAAACGAGATCGAGCGGTCGGTACCGGCGATGCGGATCACGCCGTCGGTGATTTCAAGGTCGCCGACGCTCGCTTCCAGTGCTTGCGCGGCGAACTCCTTCAGCTTGTTGCCTAGCTCGCTCGAGGCGCGCTCGACGCAGACGCCCCCTGTGGGAATCGAGGCCGAACCGCCTGTACCGAGGCCGGTCGCAATCTCGGCGGTGTCGCCCTGACGGACGTGCACGCGCTCCGGCGGCAAGCCGAACTGTTCGGCGACGATCTGCGCGTAAGCCGTCTGGTGGCCCTGCCCGCTTGATTGGGTGCCGATCAAGACGGTGACGTCGCCATTGGGGTCGAGCCGCACATTGGCGGTTTCTTCCCCCATCACGCCGCAGACCTCGACATAGCTCGCAAGCCCGATGCCGCGGATCAGGCCGTGCTTCTTGGCGAGCTTGGCGCGCTTGGGAAACTCCTTCCAGTCGGCGATCTCCATCGCGCGCTTCAGGTGCGCGGCGAAGTCGCCGGAATCGTAGACCTTGCCGGTTGCGGTCTTGTAGGGCAGCGCCTTCGGCTGGATGAAATTCTTGCGGCGGATCGCATCCGGCGTCATATCGAGTTTTCGCGCACAGGCATCGACCAGGCGCTCGATCACATAGGCCGCTTCAGGGCGGCCCGCGCCGCGGTAGGCATCGACCGGCACGCTGTTGGTGAAGACGGTGCGCACCCGGCAGTGGAAAGCCCGGATGTCATAGAGGCCCGGCAGCATGCCGGCGCCGCCGTGCGGAATGTAGGGCCCGAAGGTCGAGAGATAGGCGCCCATGTCGCCCATCAGGTCGCAATCCATCGCGAGGAACTTGCCGTCCTCGGCCAGCGCCATCTTCGCGGTGGTGACGTTGTCACGCCCCTGCGCATCGCCCATGAAGTGCTCGGAGCGGTCGGCCGACCACTTCACCGCCTTCTTCAGCTTGCGCGCCGCAACCGCCACCAGGGCGTATTCACGATAGGGAAACAGTTTCGTGCCGAAGCCGCCGCCGACATCGGGGCAGATCACCCGCATCTTCTCGGTCGGGATATTCAGCACGTTCTGACACAGGATGTCGCGCAGGCGGTGGCTGCCCTGGCTGCCGATCGTCAGCGTGAGATGATCGTTCTTGGCGTCGTATTCGCAGACCGCCGCGCGCGTCTCCATGAAGCTCGCGACCACGCGCGGATTGACGATGGAGATCTCGGCGACCGTATGCGCCTTGGCGAACGCAGCTTCAGTGGCGGCCTTGTCGCCGATCGAGACATCGAACAGCACGTTGCCGGGCTTGTCCGGCCAGACCTGCGGCGCGCCCTTCTTGACGGCGTTGACGAGGCCGGTCACCGATGGCAGCGGCGACCATTTGACCTCGATCGCCTCGATCGCGTCGCGGGCCTGATCGATGGTCTCGGCGACGACGAAGGCGACGGAATCGCCGACATGGCGCACCTCGTCCTTGGCAAGGATCGGGTAAGGCGGGCCGGTGAAGGGATCGGTCTCGAGATTGAACAGGCAGGGCAGATTGCCGAGATCCGCAACCTCGGCGGCGGTCAGGATCAGCGCCACCCCGGGAAGGGTGCGGGCGCGGGCCGCATCGATGGTGAATTTGGCGTGCGCATGCGGCGAGCGCAGCATCAGGCAGCGAAGCGCGGCCTGCGGCGCGTAATCGTCGGTATAGCGGCCCTTGCCGCGAATCAGCGCGTCGTCCTCCTTGCGCAGCACGCTTTGGCCAACGCCGAACTTGATGGGAGCCGCCATTGTCTTGTCCCGTCCTATGGTTGTTTTGCGAACCATATTGCCGTGGAACGAGGGAGAGCGCAAATGGCTTTAGGAATTCGCCCCCATAAGTGGCATCCTTGGAGATCGTGCAGCAGTGTGCCTTCCAGGGCTTTCCACGCCCTACGTTCGTTCAATCAAGCCCCAAAATTGCCATCGAACCCTTCAGGCACTCCGACCGCGCTGTAGTTTGCCGCGAAAGTCACTCGTTAACGCACCTCGGGTAGCGTGGCTGCGTTTCCTCGCAGGATAGGCCCATGAGTTTGGAGAGCAGTTCGGAGAGCAGTTCGAAGATCGCAGACGTTTCCCGCCAGGCGCATGTCAGCCCGCATGACCGCGAACGGTCGGCCCCGACGCCCTGGCTGCTGATCGGCGCCGTGTTTGGGCTCGCACTCCTGATGCGGGAGTTCGTTCCGCTGAATACCGACGTCAGCTGGTTGCTCGTGGTCGGCGAGCGCATGCTGGATGGCCAGCACCTCTACGGCGATATTATCGAGATCAATCCGCCGATGGCGGCGTTTGCCTATCTCCCCGGCGTTGCGCTGGGCCGCCTGCTCGACGTCGATCCGAGACACGTCATCGATGTTCAGCTTCTGCTGCTGGCGGTAGCTTCGCTCTATGCCGTGTCGCGGATCGTGCGGCTGTCGCCGGCATGGGCTCAGGCGAACTGGGGACCGTTCGCGGTCTGGGCCGCGGCCGTCGTGACCCTCTTGCCAATGCACGTGTTCGGCCAGCGCGAACATATGGCTACGCTGACCTTCCTGCCTGCGCTCGCGGTTTATGCACTGCGCAGCGGTCGCGTTTCGGTTCCGCTGTGGGCGATCCTGATTGCCGGCTCGGGAGCCGGGATCACGCTCGCCTTCAAGCCGTTCTTCGCTGTGCCGGTGGCGTTGTGCATGCTGGCGAGCGCCGTTCGCGCGCGTTCGTGGCTTGTGTTGCTTGCGCCGGAAAACATCATCGCGGGCGTGCTGGTAGCCAGCGTCAGTATCGGCACCTACCTCCTCTATCCCGAATATTTCACGGTGACCTATCCGCTGGTGCGCGATACGTATCTGTCCTGGTCGATGCCGCTCTCCGTCATCTTCCTGAATGCGGCCTCGCTGCTCTTCGCCGTCGCAATGCTGTCGGTGCTGTTGACGACGTGGGGACGAACGCCCGACTCGCTGCTGGTTGCGGCTGTTCTTGCCGCTGGCGGCTTTGCGATCTCGTTTTTCCTGCAGCGGCGCGGCTGGGCCTATCATTCCTATCCGATGGTGGCGGTCGCCATGCTCGCGATGGGATACGCGCTGCTGGTCGCGGGCGACGCGCCGTCGCGCCGCCGCCTTGGCCTGACGGCGCCGCTGATCCTGGCCGCGACCTTCTTGTTCGGCGCGCAATGGTTCAACGGCAAAGTCTATGTCGGGCCGGTCAGGGAAGCCATCGAGGGTCTCATGCCGCATCCGCGGATCCTCGTGCTGAGCGGCGAGGCCGCCATTGGTCACCCGCTGGTGCGGGATGTCGGCGGCGTCTGGGTTTCTCGTCAGGAGAATCTGTGGCTTAGGGTATTCGGGCGGCTGACGCGCGAAAAGACCTCGGTCGACGCCGCGACGGCCGCCCGGCTGAACGACTATCTGGCGCTCGAGCGCAAATGGTTGATCGAGGATTTCAGGAAATTGCCGCCCGACATCGTCCTGGTTGACAATCTGCGCGACGGATGGGGGGACTGGGTGCGCGCCGATGCCGAACTGTCGCAACTTCTCAAACCGTATTCGCTGGTACGATCCGTCGAGGGGATCGACATCCTGCGCCGGACTGAATGATCCGTGTTAGCCGGCGCGCCGGCCGCTATTTCTGTGCGACGCCGATGGCGAATGTATAGGGCAGGCGCGACAAGTCTTCTCGGATGGCGAGCTTCACCCTCGCAAACGCGTTGCCGAGCACCCTGGAGTAGCCGTCCTGATCGCGGATGAACTCGCCGCGGTCGTTGTCGAGCAGCCATTTCGCGATCGGCGACTGGCCTTCGCGATAGCAGGGATCGGTCGTAAACAGGACGCCGTCGTCTCTCAGGACGTCGCGGATGTTGGCGAGCGTGGACCTCAGATCTTCGTCGCCGATATGGTGCAAGACGCCGTTCATCATGACGAGGTCTGCGCCGGCGAATTCCCGGGCGGCGGCGGCATCGAAATAACGGCAATGAAAGGTGCCGAGATGGCCGAACGATCGCTTCGCGTAGGCGATATAGGTTTCGTCGATGTCGAAGCCGTTATAGTTGGTGCCTTCGGGCAGATATTGCAGGATATGACCCGGTCCGCACCCGATGTCGATCACCCGCATGCCCGGCCGCATGGTCAGGTAATCCGCGATCGCCTTGACCCGCGCGCCGAAGAAGCCGCCGGCAGCCTGATAGGCCTGATAGAGGACGGGATGGCTCAGGATCATCGCCTTCATCAGGAGGCCTCATATATTTCGCTGCGCCTGTTCGATTCCGACTGGGCCAGCAACGTCATCAACGGCGCCGTTTCCTGATCGTCCCGGCCGTCGGTCGCGCTGTGCGGCAGCCGTCCGCGCCGGTGAATGTGCGAGATCACGAACAGCGGACGGTTCTTCGATTGAATGTAGATGCGACCGACATATTCGCCGATCAGCCCGAGCACGAGGAGCTGGACCGAGGAGATCATCACGACCAGCAGGGTCAGGCTGGTCCATCCCGGCACGGTGCCTGAAAAGATCCAGCTGATGACGGCACCGATACCGACAAAAGTGAGGACGGTGGTCAGGAGCGCGCCGACATAGGTCGCAATCCGCAGCGGCACCATCGAGAAACTGACCAGTGCGTCCGCCGCAAAGCCGATCATCTTTGCCAGCGGATATTTGGTGCTGCCGGCATAACGCGGATTGCGGTCGTATTCGTAGGCGACCTGCTTGTAGCCGAGCCAGGCCACCATCCCGCGGATGAAACGATCGTGCTCCGGCATCTGCACCAGCTGGTCGGAGATGCGGCGGCTCATCAGGCGGAAGTCGCCCGTATCCACGGGGATGTGGACGCGGGTGATCCGGGCGAGGAGGCGATAGAAGGCCTCGGCCGATTTCCTCTTGAAGCGGGTTTCGCCGGCGCGACTGCGTCGCAGGCCGTAGACGACGTCGGCGCTTTCCCGCGCCATCATCTCGTACATCGGTGTCAGCAGTTCCGGCGGGTCCTGCAGGTCGGCGTCGATGACAAGCACGAGGTCACCGCGCACAGTGGAAAGCCCCGCCGTCAGCGCCAGTTGATGTCCGTGGTTGCGGGAGAGCCTTACCGCGACCACGTTGCGGTCTTCCGCCGAGAGTTGGTTGATCAGCTTCCAGGTGTTGTCGGTCGAGCCGTCATCGACCAGGATCAGCTCGAACCGTTGACCGCACAGCGCGCGCGCCGCGGCCGTCATCTGATGGTGGAATTCGCGCAAGCCTTCCTCTTCGTTGTAGCAGGGTACAACGATGGACAGAAACATCCTGCCGGGGCGTGGCGTCCCGTCCTGAATTTCCATGGGTTTGGCAGCCTGTCCGGCAATGAATCGGTGCGAAGTGCTGGGTGCGATAATCAATGAGGCCCGGTTAATTGTTCATCAATTTATGGAGCCACAGAGGTTCGATTCGTCGAAGCCGCCGTGGCTAAATTAATCAAATGTTTAGGCGCTATCTAAACGTTGTGTCGCGATGCAACGGCATGTGAGAACAAGCAGCCGTGCTAGCCGCTGCTTGCTCTCAAAACGCATGTCCGCCTCTGGCGGTAAATCCGCTACATCCCACGGCGGCTCCAGAGATAGATCGTGCTATCCCTCAGCGTATCGATCGCTCGCTGAGGTGTGAGGTAGTCGATTTGACCGCGCGTCAAGCCGATGTCCATCAGCTCCCTGTCACTCAACTCGTGCAAGTTGACGCGCAGGCTCCGGCGCCGCCGCCGCTCCTGAAACGCCAGCCAATATCGCCTGAGCAAGCCCGGGACGCTTGGCGTCGATGCGCCCGCTGGTCCGGCAGCATCCTTATCCCGCAAAGCGTCGTCCAGCGCCGCAGCGGACGCCTTGAGGCGCGCTGCCAACGCCTGGTCGACTGCGCTCTTCGCCGACAAGATCGTTAGGGTGAGGCCGCGCCTCGCGGCGTCGCCCTCAATCCCGGGTGAGGTGTTCGTCAATTGGGGTGGCATCGGACGCTCCTGGTGTGGTGGTGCCGGCAGGGAGCGTGGCCAAACAAAAGGCCCCGTCCGATGCCGGCGGGGCCTGGTGGAAAAGATGTCGTCGACGAATTCCTAGCGCGCGACTCCTTCCACGGCCCAGCCGAAGCGGGTCATGTGCGAGAAGTTGACTTTGCGCGACCATTTGATCATGGGCTGCTCATAGCACGGCAATCGCGTGAAATCAAGAGATGTGCAGAGGCCGGCTGCACCCTGGAGGCGAGCTAGCCACGCACCAGCGAAACCAGCCAGCTGCGGCCGAACAGCACGAGGATCGCGAGCGCATAGACGATGGTGCCTCCGACGGCCAGCAGGACCAACATCACTTCGTCCCGGAAGCGCAGCGCACCCAGCGCAGAACCGCCAAAGCGCGCGATCAGCCAGAAGGCGGCGGCGAGGATTATTCCGGTCAGCAGGAATTTGGCGAGCGACGACAGCCAGGCGCGGTCCAGCACGAGAAAGCCGCGGCGCACGGCGAAGAACAGCACCAGCAGCAGATTGGTCCAGACCCCGATTGCGGTTGCCAGCGCCAGGCCGATCTGGGCGAACGATCCCATCAAAGCGAGTTTCAGCGCGACGTTGACCGCGATACCCGACAGCGAGGCGCGCACCGGCGTCGCGGTATCCTTGCGCGCATAGAAGGTCGCGACCGCGCTGCGGATCAGCACGAACGGGATCAGGCCGATGGCATAGGCTGCGAGCGTGCTGCCTGCGGCAACCGCATCGTCCCTGGAGAACGCGCCGCGGGCGAACAGCGCGCGCATGATCTCGTCGGGCACGGTGAGGAACGCGGCGACGAACGGCACCGAGAACAGCAGCGTGAAGTCGAACGCGCGGCGCTGCGCCTTCATCGCGCCGTCATGGTCGTTGGCCGTGATCCGCCGCGACATCTCCGGCAGCAGCACCGTGCCGATCGCGATGCCGATGACGCCGATCGGCAATTGATTGAGACGGTCGGCGTAGTAGAGCGCCGACAGCGCGCCCGCCGGCAGGAAGGTCGCGATGATGGTGTCGGCGAACAGCGCGACCTGCGTGCCCATCGAGCCCAGCGTCGCGGGTCCCAGTGCCCTGAAGAAGCCGCGGACGTCTTCGTCGAGCTTGAGCGGCGCGAAGCGCGGCAGGCCGCCATGGCGGGCGAGGTCGCCTGCGAGCAGGAAATATTGCAGGAAGCCGGAAATCAGGACGCCCCAGGCGGCTGCGTGGCCCGCGGTCGGAAACCAGGCGGCGAGCGCCAGCGTCATCATCATCGCGACGTTGAGGAAGATCGACGCGGCGGCTGCGCTGGCAAAGCGCTGCATCACGTTGAGCATGCCGCCATAGAGCGTCACCAGCGTGATCAGCAGCAGATAGGGAAAGGTGATCCGGGTCAGCTCGATCGCGAGCTTGCGCTGTTCGGCATCATCGCCGAAGCCGGGCGCCAGAATGCTCATGGCCTGCGGCATGAACAGCCAGGCGACGGTCAGCAGCACAACCTGCGAGGCCAGCAGCAGCGTGAAGATGCGGTCGGCGAACAGCCGCGCCGCCCCCTCCCCGCGCTCGCCATGGACATGGGC
The DNA here is from genome assembly GCF_040548225.1 of Bradyrhizobium sp. S3.12.5. Taxonomy (NCBI): domain Bacteria; kingdom Pseudomonadati; phylum Pseudomonadota; class Alphaproteobacteria; order Hyphomicrobiales; family Nitrobacteraceae; genus Bradyrhizobium; species Bradyrhizobium sp. S3.12.5. The sequence continues at coordinate 81,209 of NZ_JBEPRF010000025.1, read as the reverse complement.
ATAGGCCGGCACCCAGGCGGCATTGAAGGCGCCTTCGGCAAAGATCGCGCGGAAATGATTGGGCAGCCGCAGCGCCACGAAAAAGGCGTCGGCCACGGGGCCGGCGCCGAGGATCGCCGCGAGCATGATATCGCGGGCAAATCCCGTCAGCCGCGAGAGCAGCGTATAACCACCGACCGTGAAGATGCGTCTGAGCATGCGTCTGTTTTAGAGGAAGAGACAGCTCGCTGCAAAATCAGGGCAAATCAGGCCGAAAGCGCGCCGCGCACGGCGGCGATGATTCGCTCCTGATCGGCTTCGGTCAAATAGGCGTGCATCGGCAGGCTGATGACGTCCTGCGACAGGCTCTCGCAAGCAGGCAGGCCGCCGTCGGCGACCGGATACTGCTTGTAGGCGGTCTGCTGATGCATCGACTTGCCGTAATAGATCGCGGTCGGCACGCCCTGGGCTTTTAGCGCGGCAGCGAAGCCATCCCGGTCGGTCCCCTCAGGGAGACGGATCGTGTACTGCGCCCAGACCGAGGTGTTGCCCGGCGCCAGACGCGGCACGGTCACGACGTTGGACAGGCCCCGCGCGTAGCGCTCGGCGACCTTGTTGCGGGCGGCGATCTCGTCGTCGAAGATCTTCAGCTTCTCGATCAGGATCGCGGCCTGCATGGTGTCGATCCGGCCGGTCAGGCCGAGGCGGACGTTGTCGTATTTGTCGACCCCCTGCCCGTGCACGCGGATGCTGCGCAGCGTTGCGGCGAGCTCGTCGTCATCGGTGAAGATCGCGCCGCCGTCGCCGAAGCAGCCGAGCGGCTTTGCCGGGAAGAAGCTGGTCGTGGTGGCGAGCCCGAAGGTGCCGAGCTTGCGACCCTGGTAGCTTGCGCCAAAACCTTGCGCGGCATCATCGATCACGAACAGGCCTTCGTCGCTGGCGATCTCGGCGATGGCATCGTGGTCGGCAGGCTGTCCGAACAGATCGACCGGAATGACCGCGACCGGCTTCAGGCCAGCCTTGCGCGCGGTCGCAATGCCGCGCTTGAGCGACTCCGGGCTCATGTTGAAGGTCGCTTCGTCCACATCGACATAGACCGGCGTCGCGCCCATTCGCGCCGCTGGCGACGCGGTCGCGATGAAGGTGAACGACGGGCACAGCACGGCATCGCCGGGACCGACGTTCTTCGCCATTAACACCATGAGAAGCGCATCGGTGCCGCTGGCGCAGCCGATGACGTGCTTGGCGCCGCAATAGGCCGCAAGCTGCGCCTCGAGCTCGGCGACCTCAGGACCATTGACGAACTGGCAGTGGTCGAGAACGCGCTTGACCGCTTCATCGAGCGAGGCGCCGAGCCGGCGGCGCTGCGAGGCCACGTCGACAAAGGGAATGGGTTCGGAACGCAGATGCTGGTTCATGACGCCTTCTTGCGTGGTCGACATAGACAAAGGGTTTTAGCCGGCGACGCGGCGCGGGCCCTTGAGGGCGGCCGACGTGGCTGCAGGCCGCGACGGCGTCTCGAGGCACTGCGTCGCGATCTCGAGGCTGGCGACGCCCTCGTCGCCTGTGACCGCCGGCGTCTCGCCGTGACGCACGGCCTTGAGGAAGGCGATCAGCTCGGCGCGGAGCGGCTCGTCATGGCCGACCGGCAGATGCCGCATCGAGTAGCTGCCATCGGGCTTGAAGCCGAAGCATTCGGTGACCTGACGCGTCAAGAGATCGCCCATCACGTATTTGCCGCGGGTCGCGACCGTGACGCTGCGCGCCTTGAACGGCGTCAACCAGTTGGTGTTGATGTGGGCGAGCACGCCGCTGGCGGTGCGGAACTGGAGCAGCGCGATGTCCTCGCGCTCGGCGACCGCGCTCGAGAGCTGCGGCTGCACCTCGACGATGTCGGATTCGGTGAACCAGCGGATCAGATCGATGTCGTGCACGGCCAGATCGATGACGACGCCGACATTGGACATGCGCGGCGGGAACGGACCGACGCGGGTGATCGCGATCGAGAGAATGTCCTCGCCCGCAATGGCCTGCTTGACGGCGGCAACCGCCGGATTGAAGCGCTCGACATGGCCGACCATCAGCGTGACGCCGGCCTTTTGCGCGGCGGCGACGATCTCGCGGCCTTCGGCGACCGTGGACGCGATCGGCTTCTCGACCAGCACATGGATGTCCTTGGCGATGCAGGCGAGCGCGACCTCGTGATGCAGATGGGTCGGCGCCGCGATGGTGACGGCATCGACGCCTTCGGCGAAGAGCTGCTCGATGGTCTCGAAGCCCTGGCAGCCGGCAAGCTCGGTGGCGCGCGCGCGGTGCGCCGGCGAAGGATCGACTATGCCGACCAGGCTGATGCCGGGCAGACCGCTCAGCACGCGCGCATGGTTGCTGCCCATCACGCCGGCGCCGATGACGCCGACGCGCAAGCCGGCCTTTGCCGGTGGTGACCCTTTGGAACTCATCTGATCGAACCCCGATTCACCGCAAATTCCCGGGCCGCTTCTAGCACGGGTGCCACATTTGTGGCGAATGCCGGCAAAACTGCCCGGACACGATTTGATTCAAAAAATTACACGTTCTCCGGGCCTTAAGCCGCATGAAGCGGAGTTTTTAGGCCCGGATCGCGTGATTCGGAGCTTGCTGGTTACGACCTTTGATAGTCGTCTTCAATCCGGATGATGTCGTCTTCCCCGAGGTAGGAGCCGGTCTGGACCTCGATCAGCTCCAGCATGATCTTGCCGGGATTCTCCATCCGGTGGACCGCGCCCATCGGGATGTAGATCGACTCGTTCTCGTGCACCGTCTTCACGATCTCGTTCACGGTGACGCGGGCGGCACCACGGACCACGATCCAGTGCTCGGCGCGGTGATGATGCTTCTGCAGCGACAGCCGCCCGCCGGGCTTCACCACGATGCGCTTGACCTGATGGCGCTCGCCATTGTCGACCGACTGGTAGCTGCCCCAGGGCCGATGCACCTTGAGATGCTCCTCGGTGACCTTCGGCGCGACCGCCTTGAGTTTTGTGACCAGCCGCTTGAGCCCGTTGGCGTCTTTCTGGCGCGATACGAGGACCGCGTCCGCAGTCGCCACCACGACGAGATCATCGACGCCTTCGAGCGCGACCAGCGCCGAATCCGTCGTGACGTTGCAGTTGCGCGAGTCTTCGAACACCGCAACGCCATGCGAGGCGTTGCCTTGCGCGTCCTTGTCCGACAATTCCCACACCGCGTGCCAGGAGCCGACGTCGGACCAGCCGCAGGACACCGGCACCACGGCTGCGCGCGAGGTCTTCTCCATCACCGCATAATCAATCGAGATCGCCTTCGCCGCGCCAAAAGCCTGTGGCTCCAGCGTCACGAAGCCGAGATCGCGCCCCGCGCCGGCAACCGCGTTGGACACCGCCTCCACGCTTGCCGCATCGACCTTGCGATATTCGTCGAGCAGCAGGGCGGCGGGAAACATGAAGTTGCCGCTGTTCCAGAGATAGCCCGAACTGACGTAGTCGGCGGCCTTCACGGCATCCGGCTTCTCGACGAAGCGCGCGACCGCGTGCACCTCGCCGGAGATCACCTCACCCGGGCTGATATAGCCGTATTCGGTCGCCGGCCGCTCCGGCTTGACGCCGAAGGTGACGATGCGCCCGGTGCTCGCGGCAACGAGGCCCTCGCGGCACGCCGCAACAAAGGCGGCCTTGTCCTGCACCACATGGTCGGCAGCGAGCGCGAGCACGATCGCTTCACTGCTGCGGTTCTGCGCGAACGCCGCGCCGGCGGCAATCGCAGGACCGGAGTCGCGCCGCATCGGCTCGAGGATCACGTCGGCCTCGATGCCGATCTCGGCGAGCTGCTCCAGCACCATGAAGCGATAGGAGACATTGGTGATGACGATCGGGCGATCGAACAGCGAAGCGTCCGAGACGCGCAACAGCGTGTCCTGGAAGGTCGAGCGCGCGCCGAACAGCGGCAAAAACTGCTTCGGGCGCACCTCGCGCGAAGCCGGCCACAGCCGCGTGCCGGCGCCGCCGCACATGATCAGGGGGATAATGCGTTTGTCCATCGTCATTTCAAACCTTGAAGTGGTCGCGATACCAGGTGACAAATTTGTGGACCCCGTGCTCGATCGGCGTTGACGGTGCAAAGCCGGTGTCGCGCATCAAATCCTCGACATCCGCGAACGTTTCCACCACGTCTCCCGGCTGCATCGGCAGCAATTCTTTGACCACCGTCCGACCCAGCTCCCGCTCCAGAAGTCCGACGACATGCATCAGCTCTTCGGGGCGGTGATTTCCGACATTGTAGACCCGAGACGGCGCATTTGCGGCAGACGGATTGTCCGCAGGCACAAGATCGATCAGCTTGGACACTACACGGGTCACGTCGTCAATATAGGTGAAGTCGCGGCGCATTTTGCCATGGTTAAAGAGCCGGATCGGCTGGCCCGCCATGATGGCGTTTACAAACAGAAACATGGCCATATCAGGCCGGCCCCACGGGCCGTAGATGGTAAAAAAGCGCAAGCCCGTGACCGGCAGCCGGTAGAGATGACTGTAGGACTGCGCCATCACCTCGTTGGCCTTCTTGGTCGCAGCGTAGAAGCTCACGGGATGATCGGTCCGGTCCTGCACGGAAAAAGGGCAGTTTGGTGTTGGCGCCATAAACGGACGATGACGAGGCGTAGACGAGATGACGACAACCGCACGTCCGGCAGCCCTCGAGCAGGTTGAGAAAGCCCTGCAGATTGGAATCGGCGTAACTCTGCGGATGCTCGATCGAGTGGCGCACGCCGGCCTGGGCGGCGAGATGCACGACCTCTGAAAAGCGATGCCGCGCAAACAGCGCCGCCATCGTCTCGCGATCGGCGAGATCGGCCTGGACAAAGCAGAAACGGGACTCGTTGCCGAGCAGCGAAAGCCGCGCCTGCTTCAACGCCGGATCGTAATAGCTGTTGAGATTGTCGAGCCCGACCACGGACCGCCCCTCGGCCAGCAGCTGCCGGGCGGTGTGAAAGCCGATGAAACCGGCGGCTCCCGTGACCAAAATCGCCTGATCCGTCATCCTGTTCCCAAGCGATCCCAAGCCATCCTTAACGTGAGCCCGCGGCGCCTCAATGACAGCTATTGCAAGATCGGCGCCAAAACCATACCAAAGCGGCCGAATTCGGCGCCTCGCGTCGGGTTGTCCCGAAACCCTGTTCAAGCGGGCGAGATGCGCCGAATCCTGCTGTCGACGACCAAAATCCTGATCTCCGCGGCGCTGCTATATCTGGCGCTGCGCAAGGTCGATCTGACCGAGCTGCTCGCGCGCTTCACCGCGACCAGCCTGTTCTGGATCGGCATGGCGATCGCGGTGACGTTCCTGCAAATCTTCGTCGGCGTGCTGCGCTGGCGCGAGGTCAGCGCCGCATGCGGTGCGCCGCTCGAGCTCGGCCGCGCGATGCGCTACAACGTGATCGGCTCCTTCTTCAACCAGACCCTGCCGTCCGCAATCGGCGGCGATGCGGTCCGGCTATGGCTGGTGGCGCGCACCGGCGCCGGATGGCGCGCGGCGGCCTATTCGATCTTCGTCGATCGCGCGATCGGCCTGGTCGCGCTGGCCGTCCTCATCGTCGCGAGCCTGCCCTGGAGCTACACGCTCATCGCCGATCCGCACGGCCGCTCGGCGCTGCTGCTCGTCGACTTCGCGGCACTCGCCGGCGGCATCGGCTTCCTGATCTTCGGCGCGCTGAAATGGTCGTGGCTGAAGGCCTGGTGGGCCACCCACCATATCCACGCCTGCGCGGTGATCGCCGACCGCGTGATCTTCAACCGCACGCGCGGACCTGTTATCGCGATCCTGTCGCTGCTGGTTCACGTGCTTGCCGTCATCATCGCCTGGTGCGTAGTGCAGTCAATCGCAGCACCGGTCAGCTTCGTGCAGGTCTTCCTGCTGGTGCCGCCGGTGATGCTGATCACGCTGATGCCGATCTCGATCGCCGGCTGGGGCGTGCGCGAGGCCAGCATGGGGCTCGCCTTCGGCTTCGCCGGGTTGGCTGCCAATGAAGGCGTCAACGTCTCGCTGCTGTTCGGCGCGGTCTCCTTCATCGTCGGCGCGTTCGGCGGCCTGGTCTGGATCCTCAGCGCGGAGAAAGCCGCGCAGGGCTCGGCGCCGATCGGGGTGCCGGAGTGATCGCCCTTGCTGTCCCGGCGTCTCTGCTCGCCGTCGCAATTGCCGCGCTGATTTCGGCGTTGATCACCTGGACCAGCCGCCCTCTGCTCCAGCGCTACTCGCTGGCGCGACCGAACGTGCGCTCCTCGCATCGCATCCCGACCCCACAAGGCGCGGGCATAGCGGTAATCGCCGCGACGCTCGTCGTTGCATTGGCATGGGCAGCTTGGGCCAACGTCGCAATGCCGCCAGCGCTGGTTATCGCGACGATTGCGATCGCGTTGGTCGGGTTTGCCGACGACATCGTATCGCTTCCGGTGCTGGTGCGGCTCGTGCTGCAAGCAGCTTGTGTCGGCGCAGTCGTGTTCACCGTACCCGAGTACGCGCGGATAATGCCGGCGCTACCGCTCGCGTTTGAGCGTGCCCTCATCCTGCTCGCGGGCGTTTGGTTCGTGAACCTCGTCAACTTCATGGATGGGCTCGACTTGATGACGGTGGCAGAGGTTGTGCCAGTCACCGCGGCGCTACTGCTGCTCGGATGGCTCGGGGACTTGTCCTCACCGGCAACGCTGGTCGCAACTGCGCTGTGCGGCGCTGTGCTCGGCTTCGCACCATTCAACACGCCGGTCGCAAAAGTGTTCCTGGGCGATGTCGGCAGCTTACCGATCGGACTTCTGCTGGGCTGGTGCCTGCTCGAGCTTGCCTGGCACGGACAACCAGTCGCGGCGCTATTGCTGCCAGCCTATTACCTCGCGGATTCCACAGTCACACTATTTCGTCGCATTGTCCGGCGCGAACAATTCTGGTCGGCGCATCGCACCCATTTCTACCAGCGCGCCACTGACAACGGCTTCACGGTGCGCCGCGTAATCGGCGAGGTCTTCACGCTCAATTTCATCTTGGGGTTGCTTGCCCTCGGCACCATCAGCGCCGGTTCGGCAGCGGTCACGTCCGTTGCGCTGCTCGCCGGTGCGATCGCGATCGGCTTTGTCCTTTGGCGATTCTCCCGCCTTCAGCGGTTTTGAGCCAACAGCGCGAGCCGCAATCCTTCGTCCATTGAGACCTGCGGCCGCCAGCCGGTGGCGATCGCCTTAGAAATGTCGAGCTCGAGCGAACCGAGCAGACTATCATAAGTTTCCTGCCGGCCGATCATGCTGAGAAGCGAGCTGAGCAAACCTGGCGGCACACGGAAGAGCCTGGGACGCGTACCGGATGCTTTGGCAAGACGCGAAATAAACTCCGGAGTCGAGATCTGCTCATTATCGGCGACTAGAAAGGTCTCGAAATTGCTGATGGGATCTGGATGTGCAAGTCGATAAAGAATGAACGACGAGAGGTTCTGCACGGCGACAAAGGCGCGCTGATTGTGGATCGCAGCTAAGGGGAGTGGCAGACCTAAGCTGACCGCACGCGTCAGCAACGCAAAATTGCCCTTCGCCCCAGCGCCGTAGACCAGCGGGGGTCTGATCGTCGAGATTTTCATGTCGGTCTCGGAAGCCAACGCTTTCAAGCCGGCTTCCGCCTCAGCCTTCGATACGCCGTAGACGCCGCGGGGCGTCAGAATATCCTCCTCGCTGAACGGCGCGCGACCTCCATTGCTGCGACCATGGACAAGAACTGTACTGATGAAGATGAACTGGCCAACTCCAGCCTCCGCCGCACTGCGCGCCAGTCGCAGCGTGCCAGCAATATTAATCGCTCTATAAAGATCAGCCGCGTGCTCCTCACGCTTATGATGAACGCGTGCGGCAAGATGGACAACGGCATCGACATCAGCAAGCGTCGTCCGCCAGGCTGTTTCAGGCCCAATCGATGGGATGACAACCTCCCCATCAAGGCCGTCCGGTCTGCGGACCGCACGGCGGACGGACCATCCCTCACGTACTAACATCGGAGTTACATGGCGGCCGACGAAGCCGCTCGCTCCCGTCACTAGCACGACCGGCTTTCGCTCAATCATCGTTACTCCGAAAGGTTAGAGTGGTGCAACAGTTCTCCGACCAGGGCCGCGTAGGCGTTCAGAGCGGCGGAGCGATCGAACTGTGACGCCGCCGTCACTGCCCGCTGCGCCATGCCGGCAGCGTCCGAACTGGACGCCGCCCGGATGGCACGCGCGAGTTGATCGGCTCGGCCCGGCGTCACGACCCAACCGAGTCCATTCTCTTTCACCGTCAGGGCGGCTTCGGCCTCGGCCTCCGAGACCAGCACGACAGGGCGACCGACCGCCAACAGATTATAGAAGCGGCTCGGCACCGACACTCCAGCCACGTCCTTACGGTACGGGATGATCCAGAGATCGGCCGCAGCCAGAAAGGCTTCAAGCTCGGCGTCCTCGACCCGCGCCACGAAAGAGACATTGGGCAGGTTCGTATCCGCCTGCAATTGCTTCAGCCGCTCGAAGCCGATGCCCCAGCCAGAAAGCAGGAAATGAATGTCCGCCTCGTCCTTGAGCAAGCGCGCCGCCTCGAACACGATTTCCGGATCGTGAGTGAAGCCGAGATTGCCCGACAGGCCAACAATGAAGCAGGCCGGGCGCATCTTGCGGAACGGGTTGTCCGATGTCATCGGCCGTACTCCGGGCGCGAGCGTCGCCCAGTTTGGAATGAAGCGTATCTTGCCCCGCGTCATGCAGGAATAACTCAGCAGCGGCCGCTCAGCATCGCGGCCAATGGTGACGACGGCATTGAGCACGCGGAACATCAGCCCGTTGGCGGCGCGCATCATGCTCGCCACGATCGACCGTGGCCTCAGGAGGCCCGCCATCACCAGCACGTCGGGAAAGAGGTCGTGCATGATCAATGCCGAGCGAGCGCCCTTGAGCCACGCTGCCGCCGCCACCGCATAAGGCAACATGAACGGCGCGGTCACAGTGAGCACGACGTCACCGCGCCGAAGCTGCCGCAACAGCGCGACGAAGATGCGCAGCACGAACAGCAGCTCGGAGATGCCGCGCCGCGCCAGCGCCGCCTTGTCTGCGACCTGATTCTCGACGGCAACGACGCGCGGCTTTTTCGGCCCGATCTGCGAGGGTGGCAGCGCGCCGGGCCAGCCCGACAACACCACGACCTCGTGCTCCGCGGCAAGGCGGCACGCAATCTCGCCCATAATCGCGGCGGTCGTGCCCGGATCCGGCGGATAATGCTGGCTCGCGACGACGATCTTATTTCGGGGCTGCATCGTCAGGCCGCGGTCGACCCGAATTCAGGAACCGCATCCTTGAGGATGGTCCTGATCGTCACCCGGTCGTCGCGCGCGATCGCTTGATCTAGTGCCGCGATCCATTTTTGCAGGGTCTGCATCGGCAGCTCGTACGGCTGCGCAGCCATGATGCCGGCGACACCGATGTCGCGGGTCGGCTCCTCGGAGGCGAACAGGATTTCGTGCAGGCGCTCCCCCGGCCGCATGCCTGTGAACACGATCTCGATGTCGTGGCCGGGCTGCAGACCCGAGAGCCGGATCATCCGTTCCGCCAGATCGACGATCTTCACCGGCTGGCCCATGTTCAGCACGTAGACCGAAACGTCGAAACGCTTGGCGCCGAGCGCGTGGGTGGCGGCCGTGATGACGAGATCGCAGGCCTCGCGGATGGTCATGAAATACCGGACCATGTCGGGATGCGTCACGGTTACAGGACCGCCGGCTTCGATCTGCGCCTTGAACTTCGGCACGACCGACCCGTTCGAGGCCAGCACATTGCCGAACCGGACCGAGATGAAGCGCATCGCCGGCCTGCTGCCGCCGGCCTGCGCCACGAGGTCGTGGTCGAGCGCCTGGCAATACATCTCCGCGAATCGCTTGGTCAGGCCGAGCATCGAGACCGGCTCGATCGCCTTGTCGGTCGAGATCATCACCATGGCCTCGGCGCCTGCCGCAAGCGCGGCATCGGCCACGTTGATCGAACCGAAGATGTTGGTCTTGACGCCCTCGCTCCAATCCCGCTCCAGGATCGGAACGTGCTTGAGCGCGGCGGCATGGAACACGATGTCCGGCTTGAACTCCGCCATCAGACGCGTGATGCGCTCGCGGTCGCGGATATCGGCGATCCGGCCTTCGATCTCTGCGCCGGAACCGCGCGCAACGAGCGCCTCGGTGACCGCATAAAGGGCCGGCTCCGAATTCTCGACGATCAGAAGACGCGCCGCGCCGAACGCGACCACGCGCTCGCAGATCTCCGAGCCGATCGAGCCGCCACCGCCGGTGACGATGACGCTTTTGTCCCTGATCAGGGCTTCCAGCCGCACGTAGTCGATCGTCTCGCTCGGCCGCAGCAGCAGGTCCTCGACCGCAACCGAGGTGAGCCGCGGCATATCCCCCTGCTCGAGTGACGGCAGGCGGCTGACGATCAGGCCAAGCCGCCGCGACCGCATCAGCACGGATTCGGGACGCGATTCCGGCTCGAAGGCGGAGGGTGTCATCACCACCCGGGCGATCGATTTGTTGCGCTTGGCGAAGCTGCCGATGACGTCCTCGATATCGTCGATCGCGCCGACGACCGGCACGTTGCGGATCAGCTGGCCGAGATCGGCCCGGGACGGCGACAGCACCCCGACCGGACGGAGGTGCTTGATGGCCCCGCTCTCGACGCCGCGCAGCACGACCTCGGCATCGGCAGCGCGCCCGATCAGGAGCGTCGTCGCGGCATTTTCGGTCCTGACGTGATGCATCACGCGGGTATAGCGGAAATAGCGGTAGGTCAGCCGCAGCGCGCTCAGCGCGGAGATTTCCAGGAACCAGTAAAGGACGATGGTGATCTTGCCGAGAAAGAAAGTACCGTGCACGTTCGGGGCGACAAAGACATAGTCGAGCACGAGGAGGGCGACGGTGAGCACCGTGGCGACGCGGATGATGTTGAGCGCATCAGGCAGCGAGATGAAGCGCCACTTCGTGGTCGTCAGGTTGAAGACGTAGAAGACGACCACGCTGAAGGCGAGGAAATAGGGCAGGATCTGCAGCAGCAGCGGCAAGCGGGCCGTGAAGCCCTCGCCGCCCTCGAAGCGCAGATAGAACGCAACGAACAGGGCCGCGGCCGTCGCCACCAGGTCGTGAAGCGCGATCAGGAAGTTACGCAAGGTAAGATGCGAAAGACGCGTCATCTGCGGCCGAATATCTCCAATGCTGCATACAACCTGACCGCGCTGATAGCGCATCTCGCCGGGACTTGCCAGCGCTCCGAAGCTCAGGCGCGGGCTTCTCCCGGGCTGCGGCCGTTCCGGCGCGAATTGAGCACCATGCCGCCGGCCACACCGACACCGAGCACGTACATCCACCCTTCATGGAAGTCGAAAAGATGGGAATTGAACAGCGAGGTGAATACGTTTTGGACAACGACCAGCAACCCGATCCAGCTGGCGAGCGCTTCGCCGCGGAACAGGAGGAGATGCACCGCCCACATCGCATACAGGATGATGATGCCGACAACGCCCCATTGCACGGCCACGTTCAGCGTCTGGTTATGGGGATTGCCGATCACCTCGCTTGAGGCCTGGTAGGGGCCGCCGGTCGCAGCCAGCTCGAACAGGCCGCGCGTCGAGCCGGTTCCATGACCGACGACCGGTGCCTCGGCAAAGAAACCCAGCGATTTGCGCCAGAACTCGAGCCGAAGTCCGATCGATGTCGGGATCCCCTTGTCCTTGTAGAGCTCGTACTGCACGGAGAATGTTTCAATCGTGTTGCGCAGCGTCGACGAGGTGTTCCATGTCAGCGCGGCGAGGGCTACGAGAGCAGCGAAGATGATCAGGACGCTGCGCCATTTCAAATGCAGCAGCCCGAACACCGCCAGCATGATCGGTACGGTCACGAGTGCGGTGCGCGAGATTACTACAAAGGCCATGTTGACGAAGAAGCTGAGCGCGACCGCCGCCAGCAGCCCGGCCAGCCAGACCCTGTTCTGCTGCAGCAGCTTCACGATCGGAAACGCGAGCGCGACCGCGCACAGCGTGAACTCCTGGCTCTGGTCGATGTAGTTCTTCACGAAGATGCCGCGCGAATTGGGTTCGTCAGGCGGCTTCAGGGAGAACGTGGGATGGAAAACCACGAGCCAGGACATCACCGAGAGCAGCGCACAGGAAACCAGAAATGCGATGAACACAAGGTGCCCGCGCGACGAGCGTTCGAAATGATAGATCAGGACCGGGAGCACGAGCAGCTTCGTCGTCGGGTTCACGGCGTAGAGCCGCGCGCCCCAGGGCGCCCCTGACCACAGCGTGCCGACGAGCGCGAGCAGGAACAGGGCGATCGGCAGTGCGCAGACCGGTCGCTTCAGCGACTGAAGGAAGTCCCTGACGTCGAGAAACGGCACCATGCAAATCAGCATCGTGACGTTGAAGATGGCCGCCAGCGACGTCGACCACGGCAGCGAGGCCGCGGTCAGGATGGCAAACAGGTCGACCGTCTCTGACCATGCCGCCGGACTGCGCAAGCGCCGCAGCGTCGTCCCCCACATCGTGTCCCGGACGAGCTCCGTCACTTCGTCTCTCCGCGCGCGCGATGGACCAGCGCCGTCGTGCTGAAGCCCTTGAGGATGTCGACCAGCACGACCGTGCCGCCCGCGGCCTCGACGACCTCGTGGCCGACCACCTGCTCGCGGGTGTAATCGCCGCCTTTGACCAGCACGCTCGGCGTGATGCGCGCGATCAGGTCGATCGGCGTGTCCTGCTCGAAGATCACGACGAGATCGACGGCTTCGAGCGCGGCGAGCACTTCGGCACGCGCCCGCTCGTCCTGGACCGGGCGATCCGCGCCTTTCAGCCGCCGCACCGAGGCGTCGCTGTTCAGCCCGACGATCAGTCGGTCGCAGGCGGCGCGCGCCGCGGTCAGCACCTTGACGTGGCCGGGATGCAGGATGTCGAAGCAGCCATTGGTAAAGCCGACGCGCAGCCCCTGCCCCTTCCATTCGGCGAGCTGGGCCTCGAGCGTATCAGGCGCGCTCACGACCTTCTCCTCGGCCGCGAGAGTGGCATGCGGCAGGATCTTTCGCCGCAGCTCGTCGGCGCTCACGCTGGCGGTGCCCTGCTTGCCGACCGCGACGGCGGCGGCCGCACTCGCCACGCGCAGCGCCGTGTCCCAATCCGCGCCCGCCGCGATCGAGACCGCGAGCGCGGCGGCGACGGTATCACCAGCGCCGGAGACGTCGCGCACCTTCACCGGGAAAGCCGGAACATGGACGGCTTCACCCTTGCGCGGCACCAGCGTCATGCCGTGCTCGCCCTGGGTGACCAGGATCGCTTCGCAATCAGCCAGCCGCATCACGTCTTCCGAGGCATCGACGATGCTCTGCACCGTGTCGGCGCGGCTGCGGGTGGCTTCCGAAAATTCCTTGCGGTTGGGCGTGAGCAGCGTGGCGCCGCGATAGATCGCCCAGTTCAGGCTCTTGGGATCGACGATCACGGGCTTGCCGAGCTTTCGCGCGGCGTCGATGGTGTGGCGGATCACGCGCGCGGTCAGCACGCCCTTGGCATAGTCGGACAGCAGCACGATATCGGCGCGCGCGATCTGCGGCAGGATCGCCTCGATCAGCCTGGTCTCGACCTCGTCGGAGGCCGCTATCGCCTGCTCCCAATCCGCGCGCAGCATATGCGTGGAAAAATGCTCGGAGACGAAGCGGACTTTTCGCGTGGTCGGCCGCGACGGGTCGCACACCAGTACGCTCTCGATGCCGGCATAATCCGCCAGCGCGGCCTTGAGCCGCGCCCCTGCATCGTCCTCGCCGACGAGGCCGACGAAGACGCAGCGGGCCCCGAGCGAAGCGATATTGCGCGCGACGTTGCCGGCGCCGCCGATATGGATCTCGCTGCGCTGGGCCGCGATGACGGGCGTCGGCGCTTCCGGCGAAATCCGCGACACCTCGCCATAGACGAACTCGTCCAGCATGATGTCGCCGATGCAGAGCACCGTGCGGCCGGAGATGGCTTGCGCGAGGGCATCGAAATCGAGAATGGGCGTCGGCATGGTGATTGGGCCTCAGATCCTTGGGGCCTTAACGGAAACGGTCGGGCCGGTCGAGATAATCGGCGACATAGGCCTTCACCGCGTCCTCGAGCGTCGTGAAGCCGCCGTTATAGCCGGCGCGGTGGAGACGATCGACCTTGCTCTCGGTGAAATACTGATAGCTGCCGCGGATCTGCTCGGGCATGTCGACATAGTCGATATTGGGCCTGGTGCCGAGCGCGGCATAGGCAGCCAGCATCAGCTCCCGGAAGCTGCGCGCCTTGCCGGTGCCGACATTGAACAGCCCCGACACCGATGGCGTTGCCAGCAGCCACAGGATCACGCGCACGACGTCGTCGACATAGATGAAATCGCGGCGCTGGTCGCCGTCGGCGATGCCGTCGCGATGCGACTTGAACAGCTGCACGACGCGGCCCGCCTTGACGTCGTCGAAGCGGCGCGCCAGCACGCTCATCATCGTGCCCTTGTGGTATTCGTTCGGGCCGAACACATTGAAGAATTTCAGGCCCGACCATTGCGGCGGCAGCCTCTCGCCGCGCGCGACGCGCTCGGCGACCGCGAGATCGAACAGCTGCTTGCTCCAGCCGTAGAGATTCATCGGCCGCAGCTTCTTCAGCGCCGGCAGCGAGGCATCGTCGTCAAAACCTTCCGCGCCGTCACCATAGGTCGCAGCCGACGACGCGTAGATCAGCGGCACCGCATTGGCCGTACACCAGTCGAGCAGGCGCATCGAGAAGCGGAAATTGGTCTCGATCACGAGGTCGCCGTCGGTCGCCGTGGTCTCGGAAATCGCCCCGAGATGGATCACGGCGTCGAGCTTGCGATCCCTAAGCCAGTCAGGCAGCTCGGCCGGGGGAACGATATCCACAAGCTGCCGTTTGGCGAGATTGCGCCATTTGCCGTCGCTGCCGAGGAGATCGCAGACCACGACGTCGCTGCGGCCGGCGTCGTTCAGCGCCGCGACGACATTCGATCCGATAAAACCGGCCCCGCCGGTCACCAGCAACATTCCAATCACCCTGCCCGAGTTTTTGCGGCCCGATATCTGCCGTAGCGCATCATCTGCCAAAGTGTAAGCATTTTGGGACCGGCACTTCTCCCGGCTTTACCTGCCGGTCCGGAGCGGCTAACCGAACCGCCTCATCAGAGCGTCGGCGGGCACCTTCAACGAATGAATAATGATTCGCAATTTGGCGGAAGTGAGGATCGGAGCGACACCCGCCCGATCCTGATCGTGCCCTATATGTGGATCGGTGATTTCGTCCGGAATCACACCGTGGTTCGGGTGCTGAAGGAGCGATGGCCGGATCGGCCGGTCGATCTCCTGACCACATCGCAGTGCGCCCCCCTGATCGACTACATGCCCGGCGTACGCGCCGGGATCGTCTGGGACCTGCCCCGCAGCCGCCTCGCCGTCGGCCGCCAGCTCGGCCTGGCGCGGCTCCTGCGCGAGCGGAACTACGGCACCGCCCTAGTGCTGCCGCGGACCTGGAAGGCGGCCATTGCACCGGCGCTGGCCGGCATCCCTGAAAGGGTCGGCTTCGTCGGCGAATTCAGGTTCGGCCTGCTCAACCGCTGGCGCTGGGGCGAGAAGAAGCTGCCCCGCTTCATCGACAAGAACGCCGCGCTGGCCCAGCCCGACGGCGCGCCCCTGCCGCGGGAATGGCCGGTGCCGCAATTGCGGGTGCCGGCCGAGGAGATCGCCGGTTGGCGGCAGGCCAATGGCCTCAGCGCCGGCGCCGCCGTGGCGCTCGCCCCCGGCTCGGTCGGGGCGTCAAAACGCTGGACCTTCTATCCGGAGGCTGCCCGCCTGCTGGTCGAGCGCGGGCTCGAGGTCTGGGTGGTCGGCGGCCCCGCAGAAAAGGGCCTCGCCCAGGAGATTGTCGCGGCCGGTGGCGCGGGGGTGAGGGACCTCACCGGCAACGATCTGCGCAACGGCATCCTCGCCATGGCCGCGGCCGGCGTCGCGATCTCCAACGACTCGGGCCTGATGCATATCGCGGCCGCGCTCGACACCCCCACCATGGGCATCTTCGGCCCGACCAGCCCCTCTCTCTGGGCCCCCCTCAACGGCCTCGCCGCAACCGTAGTCCAGAACAGGAGCGTGCTCGCCTGCCAGCCCTGCCAGAGCACGACCTGCAAGATGAACGACCACCGTTGCATGCGCGACATCACGGCGCAGGACGTGGTCGAGATCGCAAGAGAGGTGCTTGCCAGGACGCAGGGACTTGAAAATGGCTGACTTGCAAATGTCTGACGGCCGCGCGGCGAAGCCCGCCGCATTCCTCGATCGCGACGGCGTCATCAATCATGACGATAGCTATATCGGCACGCGCGACCGCATCCGTTGGATGCCCAACGTCGCCAGAGCCATCCGCCGTCTCAATGAGGCCGGCTATTGGGTGTTCGTCTTCACCAACCAGTCCGGCGTCGCGCGCGGTCTCTTCACCGAAGAGGACGTGAACCGGCTGCACGGCTGGATGCGCGACGAGCTCGCCCGCGAAGGCGCTCGTATCGACGACATCCGCTTCTGTCCTCATCATCCGCAGGGAACGGTCGCCGGCTACATCGCCGAGCATGACTGGCGCAAGCCCGCGCCCGGCATGTTGCGCGATCTCGTCCAGCACTGGCCCGTGCAACTCGACGGCAGCTTCGTGATCGGAGATCAGGCCCGGGACATCGAAGCCGGCAAGGCGCTCGGGCTGCCTGGCTTTCTCTTTCCAGGCGGCGACCTCGACGCGTTCGTGGCGGGGGTGCTGGCGCGGAACAGGCGGGCTTAGACGGCCGGTCCGCTCGACTCCCGCAAAGCGACTATCACCAACGTTGATGCATGTCGCCTGGGGCGTGGGGCGGCCCGGATGCGGGCCGTCCCACCATGACGATCATAGGCACAGCTTATTTTCCCATCGCCGTCCTTGCAGCCTCGATTTTCGCCTTCACGGCATCGAGGTTGAAGCTCGCGCCCTTCTGCATTGGCGGAAACTCGACGGCGGTCATGGCCAGTTTCTCGACCTCCTGCTGGACAAACACGAATCGCCAGAACTCATATTTGAACCAGTCGAAGTATTCTTGCGCGCCGTATTTGGTCCCACTGTCTGGCCAGCCCGTTCGCTCGAACGGATCGAGGCGAAGGTTGATCAGGTACGGTACGTCGACCTTGCTCTTTTCGCCGAGCCATCCGCCGGGCTGGTCGATGAAACGATATTTGTAGTCGTCGATGCGCACGGCCCCCAGCTCGCTTTCGCCGAAGTACCAGATTTCGTGCCGGTTCGACGGTCCCTTGCCGGTGATCATGTCCATCTGATTGTAGCCGTCCAGATGGCATTTGTAGCTGCGGTCACCGATGAGCTTGCCGTTCTTCAACTCGTTGGCAATGTTCGGATTGCCGGCAGCGGCCAGCAAGGTCGGGAACCAGTCCAGCCCGGAGATGATACCATTCTCGACCTTGCCGGCCGGCACCTTGCCCGGCCAGCGGATCATCGCCGGCGCGCGGAAGCCGCCTTCCATGACCGTACCTTTGCTCTGCGCGAACGGCGTCTGTCCGCCATCCGGCCAGGTGAAGACCTCGGTGCCGTTGTCGGTGGTGAAGATGACGATGGTGTTGTCATCCACGCCCATGTCCTTGAGCTTTTGCATCACGATGCCGACATCGTCGTCGAGCTGCGCCATGCCGGCTTCATGAATCGACCAGCCGTTCTTGGAGTTGCGCATCGCCTGGTACTTCGGCGACAGGTGCGTGACGATGTGCATGCGGGTTGGATTGAGCCATAAGAAGAACGGCTTGTTCTCCGCCTTTGCCCTTTCAATGAACCCCAGCGCTAAGTCGCGGATCTCGTCGTCCACGGTTTCCATCCGCTTGGGATAAAGCGTTCCGGCATCCTCAATCCTCTGCTTGCCGACCTTGCCCCAGCGCGGATCGACGGTGGCATCGTCCACAGTCGTTGCCCACGAATGGATCATGTTGCGCGGACCGACTTTATTCAGCAGCTCCTGCGGATAGGCCGGGTGGGCCGGGTCTTCCATCGCATCGAGGTGGTACAGATAGCCAAAGAATTCGTCGAAGCCGTGCACTGTCGGCAAAAACTCGTTCTTGTCGCCAAGGTGGTTCTTGCCGAACTGGCCAGTGGCATAACCCATCCCTTTTAGCGCGGTGGCAATCGTCACGGCCTCCGCGGGCAGGCCTGTGGGAGCGCCGGCCTGACCGACTGTCGTCATACCGGTGCGGATCGGGAGCTCGCCAGTGATGAAGTTGGCGCGGCCCGCGGTGCAGCTCGCCTCGGCGTAGTAATCGGTAAACAACATGCCCTCGGCCGCAATCTTATCGAGGTTCGGCGTCCGGCCGGCCATCATCCCACGGTGGTAAGCACCGATATTCCAGATGCCGATATCGTCGCCCATGATGACGACAATATTGGGCCGCTGCCCGGCCGGGGCGGGGACCGCTGTTGGTTGCTGCGCTTGCGCGAAACTTGTCGCACCGACGGCGAAGAGTGCCAAAGCCGCGGTGAGAGAGCTACCGCTCAACAAGAGATCGCGGCGCTTCAATCCTGGGCCCGTTGGCCGTGAGCTTGTCTCGGGCTTTGCCGGAATCCTATCGTTACTCATGACGTGATCCTCCTCCTGGCATGCACCTGAAGCCGACATGGCTTGCAGAAGTGTCGACCCGGCTCGGCATTGCGCGCGGCCGGGGTGTTCTCGCGGCTATAAATCGGGAGAGCAAAGATGCCAGCCGCCTCTTAGGCACCTCGCGGACAAAGGGCTTTCGTGGGAGGCCCGATTGCATAAAAGCAAAATGGCAACCGGGGGCCGATTAAAATCAAATGAACACAAGCCGCGAGAGCATGGCCGTGATCCAGCAAAAGGTCTCGATATCCGCCCGCTTGCCTTAGTGACGTCGTCAGTTCATTCGCGGAGAAAGGGCAGCGTCGCTGACGCTTGCGAAGGCAAGTAGCCACCGAAGCTACGCCGATCATGACATCGTGCCCTTGTTTTGCCCGACGAGTCAAATGAAATTCGTAAAATCCGCACCTTCCCGTGCCTGCCCGGCAAGCCGTTGATTTTGCTGCCTCGGGCTACTGTGCATGGGCTTGTTTCGCGTTTTTGTCTGCGGTCGCTCAGAGCAGCGGACGATAGATCTCGCCGATCCGCGCCGCCTCGGCGTCGAGGCTGAACTTTTCGAGCACGCGGGCGCGACCGCGCTCGCCCATCGCGGTCGCGAGAGCCACGTCGCGCATCAGCGGCTCGAGCGCAGCCATCAGCGCCTCCGCATCACCGGTCGGGATCAGCACGCCGCTCACGCCATCCTCGACCACGAGCTCGGCCGCACCGGCGCGCGCAGCGACCAGCGCGCTGCCGGCCGCCATCGCCTCGATCAGCGTCAGGCCAAAGCCTTCGTTGCGCGAGGTGAAGGTGTAGATCGTCAGCCGCTGATACCAGCGCTGCACATCCTCGATCGGCAATTCGCCGGTGATGACGATGCGCGATTGGAGGCCCGCTGCTTCAATGCGCTTCTTCAGATCATTCGCAAACGGCGTCTGCTCGGCCGTGACTTGTCCGACGATGACTGCCGTGAAATCCGGATAGCGCGGCAGCAATCGGCACATCGCATCGACGAACACGTCGGTGCCCTTCTGCGCGCGCACGCGGCCGAAGCAGCCGATGGCGTAACGGCCCGGCAAGCCGCTTTCCGCGAAGGCCGCGGCGCGATCGTGCGGCGGCGCATAGACATCGGTGTCGACGCCATGCGGGATCACGGTCGATTGCACTTTGAGAAACGAGGCCGAGATGTCTGACGTCGCGATGATCGCGTCCATCTGCCGGATCAGCCAGCGCGTGATCCAGCTGTGATGCCGCTGCGCCGCCGAGGTGAACACCAGCTTGAGCGGCCAGCCGAGCGCGCGCAGCACGACGCCTGCGATCATCTCGTTGTTGCGGCGCGCATGCCAGATCAGCGGCGACTTGCGGCGCCACAGTTTCAGGACATCGGCGGCGCCCAGCCGCGCAATCCCCTCCGGCGCGTCCGATCCGAACCATGCGGCGCGATAGAGTTTTGCCAGCCGCGGCGCCACCATCCGGTTGGTCGCGGTGACCCCAGAATAGCGCCTGTGCAGATTTGGTACGATCACCTGCAGATCGTCCGGAAAATTCGCCACGTCATGCTCCGTCTGGTACGCCCCCTATACGCAACATTAAGCATAGTGACCAGTTCAGCCGCGCCGAAACCCCCTCTTCACCGCGCAAACGTTAACTTGGTGCGTTGATCGAAGACGGGTGAGATCATGACTGTGCTAGTCACCGGCGGCGCCGGCTATATCGGAAGTCACACGGTCCTGGCGCTGGCGGAAGCCGGCGAGGACGTCGTCGTGATCGACGATCTCTCCACCGGTTTCTCCGCTTACTTGCCCGAAGGCGTGCCGCTGTTCATTGGCGATGCCGGCGACGAGAATTTGCTCGAGGGCGTGATCGCCCAGCACAACATCGAGAGCATCATCCATTTCGCCGGCTCGGTGGTCGTGCCGGAGTCGATGCGCGATCCGCTCGGCTACTACCGCAACAATTTTATGACCGCGCGCAACCTGCTCAACGTCGCGGTCAAGCGCGGCATCAGCCGCTTCATCTTCTCCTCGACCGCCGCCGTCTACGGCAATCCGGACCAGGTGCCGGTGCCCGAGCACGCGCCGACGCGGCCGCTGTCGCCCTACGGTTCGTCGAAGCTGATGACCGAGATCATGCTGCACGACGTCGCCGCCGCCTACGGCATGCAGTACGTCGTGCTCCGCTATTTCAACGTCGCCGGTGCCGACCCGCAGGCCCGCATTGGCCTTGCCACCGCCGGCGCCACGCATCTGCTCAAGATCGCGGTGGAAGCCGCGACCGGGCAGCGCGCCAAGATCGACGTGTTCGGCACCGACTACCCGACTCAGGACGGCAGCTGCATCCGCGACTTCATCCACGTCACGGACCTCTCGCAGGCGCATCGCTCGGCGCTGGCTTACCTGCGCAATGGCGGCGCCTCGACGACGCTGAACTGCGGCTATGGCCGCGGCTATTCGGTGCTCGAAACCATCGACGCCGTACGCCGGGTGTCGGGCCGCAGCTTCGCCGTGCAATACGCCCCGCGTCGGCCCGGCGACATCATGACCATGGTCGCCGACACCAGCCGCATCCGCGGCCTGCTCGACTGGAAACCGCAATATGAGGACCTCGAGACCATCGCGGCGCACGCGCTGGCCTGGGAGGACAAGCTGTTCCGCGAGCGCCATGGCGAGCTTCGCCACGCCGTCTCGGCCTAAAATCCCTCCAGGCGCAAGCCCTTAATTGGGCTTGAAAAGCGTAGCTTTAGCGGGCACAGAGGCCATTCGATCCCTGACGCGCGGGCAGGCTTTTCGCCTTGGCCGTCAATGGACTACGGATGGCCCAGTTTCCAAAGAAAATCACCGACGATCCCTATGAGGCGATGGTCCTCATTCGCCGCCTGGTCACGGAACAGGGCGTCGTCTACTGGCGGCGCTACCTCGTCGCCTTTGCGCTGATGGCGGCGGCCGCCGGCGCCACCGCAGGCGCGACCTACGTGCTCGGCCAGGTCATCAACCAGGCCTATGTCGACAAGAACATCCCGGGCATCGCGATGTTCTCGGGCGTCACCGTGATCCTGCTGTTCATCAAGGGCGTGGCGACCTACGGCCACATGGTGATCCTGACCAAGATCAGCAACGCCATCCTCGCCACCAACCAGCGCCAGCTGTTTGCCAAGCTGATGCGCGAGAGCGTCGGCTTCTTCTCGGAGCGGCATTCGTCCGAATTTTTGGCCCGGCTGACGGCCGGCGCCAAGTCGATCACCGATGTGCTCAACATGCTGGTCAACGCCATCGGGCGCGATCTGCTGATGCTGCTCGCCATGATCGGCGTGATGGTGTGGCAGGATCCGCTGATGTCGCTGATCGGCCTCGTCGCGGTGCCGCCGGCGATGCTGGTGCTGCGCAAGCTGGTCAAGCGCATCAAGGGCCTCGCCTTCAACCAGTTCACCGGCACCGCCGACATCATGGAAACGATGCAGGAATCGCTGCAGGGCATCCGCACGGTGAAGGCGTTCACGCTCGAAGAGACCATGCAGAAGCGCATCGACGAGAACATCGCGATCGTCGAGCGCAACGCCAACAAGATGGCCCGCGTCGCCAACCGCTCCAACCCGCTGATGGAAATGCTCGGCGGCTTCGCGGTCGCCGGCTGCTTGCTTTATGGCGGCTACAGCGTGGTCGCGCTCAACGCCACGCCCGGCGCGTTCTTCTCGTTCATGACCGCCTTCCTGATGGCGACCGAACCGGCCAAGCGGCTGGCGCGGCTCAACATCGACCTCAACAGCCAGCTCGTCGGCGCGCGCATGCTGCTCGAGGTCGTCGACAGCCCGGCCAGCGAGCATTCCGACGACGACAAGCCGGCCCTCAAGCTTTCCGATGCGCGGATCGAGCTGCGCGACGTCAGCTTCTGCTATCGCGCCAATGAGACCGTGCTCAACCGCATGAGTTTTGTTGCCGAGCCCGGCAAGGTCACCGCGCTGGTCGGCCCCTCTGGCGGCGGCAAGTCGACCGTGCTGGCGCTGCTGCTGCGCTTCTACGAGGTGAGCCAAGGCGACATCGTGATCGACGGCCAATCGATCGGCGCGGTATCGCGCAAATCGCTGCGGGCGCAGACCGCCTATGTCGGCCAGGACGTCTATCTGTTCCGCGACACCATCCGCAACAACATCGCCTTCGGCAGACCAGGCGCGAGCGAAAGCGAGATCATCGACGCCGCGAAGGCAGCCTGCGCGCATGATTTCGTCATGAGCTTCCCGCTCGGCTACGACACCCCGGTCGGCGAGCACGGCACGCAGCTCTCGGGCGGCCAGCGCCAGCGCATCGCGGTGGCGCGCGCGCTGCTCAAGAATGCCCCGATCATCCTGCTGGACGAAGCCACCGCCGCGCTCGATTCCGAATCCGAGCGGCAGGTCCAGGAGGCGATCGAGCATCTCTGCCAGAACCGCACCACCATCGTGATCGCGCACCGGCTGCACACCATCATGCATGCGGATGCGATCCTGGTGGTCGAGGGCGGCGAGATCGTCGAGCAAGGCCGGCATGACGAGCTGCTGCGCCGCTCGGGCCGTTACGCCTCGTTCTTCCGCCTGCAACATCGCGACGCCGGCGCTCTGGCGCCGATCAGCGCCACCGCATAAAGTTCCGTCCACCTCAAGAGCAGCGAGATCGCTTCATGAACGCCGCCTCCTACGTCATCCCGCTTCCGCCCCAGGCTTCGCTTCCCGTGGTCGGCGAGGCCGGCCGCTATCCGGTGCGCCGCATCTGGTGCGTCGGCCGCAACTATCTCGAGCACATCCGCGAGATGGGCAATGACGAGCGCGCGCCGCCGTTCTTCTTCGCCAAGCACGCCGACATGCTGGTGCCGGACGGCGCCACCATTCCCTATCCGCCGCTGACCAAGGATCTGCATCACGAGGTCGAGCTGATCGTCGCGATGAAGAGCGGCGGCCTCAACATTCCCGCCGACAAGGCGCTCGACCACGTCTACGGCTACGCCGTCGGTATCGACCTCACCCGCCGCGACCTCCAGATCGCCTCGCGCAAGAAGGAGCGCCCGTGGGAGATCGGCAAGTCGTTCGACGGCTCGGCGCCCGCCTCTGCGGTGCAGCCGGCCTCGAAGATCGGCCATCCCGCCAAGGGCAAGATCTGGCTCACGGTCAACGGCAAGGAAGCCCAGAAGGGCGACCTCAACGAGCTGATCTGGAACGTGCCGGAAATCATCTGGCAGCTCTCGCAGCAGGTGAAGCTCGCC
Organism: Bradyrhizobium sp. S3.12.5; assembly: GCF_040548225.1. NCBI lineage: Bacteria > Pseudomonadati > Pseudomonadota > Alphaproteobacteria > Hyphomicrobiales > Nitrobacteraceae > Bradyrhizobium > Bradyrhizobium sp. S3.12.5. The sequence goes on along the minus strand of NZ_JBEPRF010000025.1, from coordinate 57,314 downwards.
GCCGGCGACATCATCATGACCGGCACGCCGGCCGGGGTGTCGCAGCTCCAGCCCGGCGACAAGCTCGAATGCGGCGTCGACGGCGTCGGCACGCTGAAGGTGAGCATCGGCCAGCCGGAGTAAGGCTGACCTCGAGATCACGGGAAAAGCAAAGCCCCGGAGATGGCGTCCGGGGCTTTTTGTGGTCTCAAACTCGCCGCTCGTGCGCGCCCACCGCGTTGATGTCCTTCCCGGTGTAATCGGTCATCATCGCGGTTGCGGCCAGCGTTATGACTGCGCAAATCGCGATATAGACCGCAATGGCGGTCGCCGAGTGGAACGTGCCGAACAGCCAGGCGGCGATCAGCGGCGCGGGGCCGCCGGCGATCACGGATGCGAGCTGATAGCCGAGCGAGGAGCCGCTGTAGCGCAGGCGCCCGGTAAAGCTCTCGGCGATCAACGCGGCTTGCGGCCCATACTGCATGTCATGCGGAATCAGCGACAGGATGATCGCCAGGAAGATGATGGTTGGCGATCCGGTATTGAGCATCGCGAAATAGATGAAGCCGAAAATGCCCGTGGCGGCAGCGCCGAGCATGTACATGTTCTTGCGGCCGATCTGATCGGAGATGTGGCCGCAGAGCGGGATCGAGACAAAGGACAGCACCGAGGCCGACAGCACCGCGGTCAGCAGGAAGTCGCGCGAAACGTGCAGGGTACCGATGCCATAGGAGAACACGAAGGCAGTGAAGATGTAGAACGGCGCCTGCTCCGACATGCGCGCGAACGCGGACAGCAGAATCTCCTTCGGATATTCCCGGATCACGGTCAGCATCGGCGTGCGCTCGACCTGACGTTCAGCCACGAGCTTTGAGAACACGGGCGTTTCGAGAATGCCGAGCCGGATGTAGAGGCCGACACCGACCAGGATGATGCTGAGCGCGAACGGAATGCGCCACCCCCACGCCAGGAACTGATCGCCCGCCATCTGGCTGAACGCCAGCACGGCAAGATTGGCGAGAAATAGGCCGCATGGCACGCCGAATTGCGGCCATGATGCGATCAATCCTCGGGATTGATCGTTGCGGGCCCATTCCATCGACATCAGCACCGAGCCGCCCCACTCGCCGCCGACGCCAACGCCCTGAATGAATCGCAGTACGGTCAGGATCGCGGCGCCCCAGATGCCGATGCTTGCATAGGTCGGCACCACGGCCACTGCGGCAGTCGCCAGTCCCATCAAGAGCAGGGTCGCGATCAAAGTGGATTTGCGTCCGATGCGGTCGCCATAGTGCCCAAAGATGGCCGCGCCGATCGGGCGCGCGACGAAGCCGACCGCGTAGATCGCAAACGCCTCCAGCGTGCCGACCCAGGGATCGGAGTGCGGAAAGAACAGCTTTGCGAAAACCAGACCCGTGACGGTGCTGTAGAGAAAAAAATCATACCATTCGATCGCAGTCCCGATCGTGGAGGCGATCACGGCGCGACGAAGCTGGCGCTGATGCTCGGATGTGGTGAGTTGGGTGACATCAAGGTCGAGTGTTGCCATCGGAATGCTCCCTCCGACAGACCCCCACTTGCGCGTTTTCATCGATTGTTCGTTGCGGAACAAACGATATCAGGTTCCAATAGTTCCAGCAGGCTGGAACGAGAGGCTAAGACTTTAGTCGCCGATGGAGCCCGCGGTGACCGCCCTCTACCAAGCCTTCACCGGCCGATTGGCGTGGCTCGTCTGCGGCACACCGCGGTTGAGCGACATGTGGGAATGCACACACAGCCAACCATCTCGGTCTCTTGAAAACACCATCGTCGCCCGGCCGGGACGCGGAAATGCGCTGCCATCGGGATGATAGCCCGTGCTCGTCCAGGGCGCGATCACCGTCGCCATCGTGCCGTCGCGGGATGCCAGGATCGCGATCTGATCGAGCACGAAGCGGAAGTCGGTCGTCTTCGGCCAGACGTTGTCCCATTGCGTCGCGACCCATTGATCGAGGCCGGGGATGACATCGTTATGCGTGCCGAAAGCCAGCGCGTCAGGATGGAAGAGCGGCCGCGCAGAGGCATAGTCGACCTCGCGGACATAACCCGCGAAGGTTTCCAGCCACTGACGAAAGAACTGCGTTATATCGGTATTCGCGGTCGGCAAGGAGGCCATCGCCTGCTCCATATTCGGGCAACTCAATCCCGGCAATCTTTGTTGCCACGGGCCGAACTATCCAGCAAGACTCCCACACGCGGTCAGGACCGGAGGGGTCGCCGCATTGACAACGAGAGGTGTCTCTGATGTCGACCACGACCACCGAGCTTGAAGCGCTGCTGATGCAGCGCTCGCTCACCGACCCACAGCTTGTCGCCGCCGCAGAGCAAGCTTCGGACTTCCGCATCCTGCCGGACGCAACCGTCATCAAGATCGGCGGACAGAGCATGATCGATCGCGGTCGCGCCGCAGTCTATCCGATCGTCGAGGAGATTGTTGCGGCCCGTAAAGCCCACAAGCTCCTGATCGGCACCGGCGCCGGCACCCGCGCGCGGCATCTCTATTCGATCGCCGCCGGGCTTCGCCTGCCGGCCGGCGTGCTGTCGCAGCTCGGCGCTTCCGTGGCCGACCAGAACGCCGCGATGCTTGGACAGCTGCTTGCCAAGCACGGCATCTCTGCCGTCAGCAGCGCCGGGCTATCGTCCGTGCCGCTGTTCCTCGCCGAAGTGAACGCGGTGATCTTCAGTGGCATGCCGCCCTATAGCCTGTGGATGCGGCCGGCGGCCGAGGGCGTGATCCCGCCCTACCGCACCGACGCCGGATGCTTCCTCGTCGCCGAGCAGTTCGGCTGCAAGGCGATGATCTATGTGAAGGACGAGGACGGCCTTTACACAGCAAACCCGAAAACATCGAATAATGCGACCTTCATTCCGAAAATCTCGGTGGCGGAAATGAAGGCCAAGGGTCTGCAGGATTCCATCCTGGAATTCCCGGTGCTCGATCTCCTCGCCGCGGCGCGCCACGTCAGTCAGGTGCAGGTCGTGAACGGCCTTGTCCCCGGCAACCTCACCCGCGCGCTCGCGGGCGAGCATGTCGGCACCATCATCACCGCGAGCTGAAGAGAGCAGTTATGGCTGACACCAACCAGATCAAGCACGTCGCCTCGCCGCTCGCCCGCCAGACCCTTCTGGACAGCGATCTCACCCGTCCTGTCGCCGGCAATCGCCCGATCAAGCTGCTGCCCTGGCTGCAGGTCATCAAGATCGGCGGCCGCATCATGGATCGCGGTCACGAAGCGATCCTGCCGCTCGTCGATGAATTGCGATCGCTGCTGCCCGAGCATCGCCTGCTGATCCTGACCGGCGCGGGCATCCGTGCCCGCCATCTCTACAGCGTCGGTCTCGACCTCGGCCTGCCGGTCGGCTCGCTCGCGCCGCTCGCCGCCAGCGAGGCCGGCCAGAACGGCCATATCCTGGCGAGCCTGCTTGCACCCGAGGGCGTCTCCTATGTCGAGCATCCGACCATTGCGGGCCAGCTCGCGATCCACCTCGCGGCGGCGCGCGCGGTCGTCGGCAGCGCCTTCCCGCCCTACCACCATCACGAATTCCCGACCTCGCGCATCCCGCTGCATCGCGCCGACACCGGCGCCTTCCTGCTCGCCGATGCGCTTGGGGCCGCCGGCCTCACGATCGTGGAGGACGTCGACGGCGTCTACACCAATGATCCCAATGGCGCTGATGGCAAAACGGCCGAGCTGCTGAAAGAAACCAGCTTCGCCGAACTCGCGAAGCTGAGGGGCACGCTGCCGTTCGATCCTGCGCTGCTCGAGGTGATGGCGAATGCACGGCACATCGCGCGCGTGCAGGTGGTCAACGGCCTCGTGCCCGGCCGGATCAGCGCGGCACTGCGCGGGCAGCATGTGGGCTCGACCATTCAGACAGGCGCTAAGACTGCCTGATTGCGGCTGGAGCGTATCCACAAACAGAAAGCCCTGGAGATCGCTCCGGGGCTTTTTGATTCCGAGATCGTCACCGCAGCGCTGACAGCACAATCAGGCCGAGGATCAACGCCGTCAGCGAATATTTCAGCGTGTAGTAGACGTTACGGTTCCACTCCTTGATCTTGCGGCTGCCGAGGTGGATCTCGTAGAGCTTGCCGAACACCTTGTTGAGCACGCCGACGCTCTCGCCGTCGACGTTCTGGGTTGCCGATGCCTTGACGATGCGATGGCTAACCCAGCGATTGATCGCGGTCATGAAGCCGTATTTCATCGGACGCTCGACGTCGCAGAACAGGATGATGCGGTTGACGTCGGTCGCATTCTCCGCGCTGTGAATAAAAGTCTCGTCGAACATGAAGGCCTCGCCGTCACGCCAGACGCATTCGACGCCGTCGACCAGGATGCGGCACTTGTTCGAGTTCGGCGTCACCAGGCCGAGATGATAGCGCAGCGAGCCCGCGAAGGGATCGCGGTGCGCGCCGAGCTTGCCGCCCGGCGGCAGCATCGCGAACATCGCGCCATGCACGCTCGGAATCGAATTGAGCAGCTCCACCGTCTTCGGGCACAGCGTGCGCGCCGAGGGCAGGAAGTCGTCGTACCATTTCAGGTAGAAGCGTTTCCAGCCGCTTTTGAAGAACGAATAGAAGCCCCAATCGTTGTTCTTCGCTGCCGCGCGGATAAAACCTTCGTCGAACAGGCGGACGGCCTCGTCGCGGATGGTCTCCCAGTTCTCGCTGAGCGGCTTCAGTTCGGGAAACTGCTCGACGGAGATGACGGGCTTGTTCGGCACGGCCGAGCCTGCATACATCAGCACATTGTAGGGCGCGAGATAGGTCGAGTGATCGCCGAGCTGGCGCGCAAAGCGCAGCCGCTGCTTGCCACGGAAGTGAACGTAAATCGTCGAGGCCGCGAGCACATACAAAATGACAAGTTGCGGCGAAAAAAGCTGCTTTAGCATTCCCCAAGTTCCCGAGTGACACAACCGGGGACGTGATCTAACGCGACCCAGCCCGAGCGGCAAGATATTCACCGCTGGGTTGCGGTCACTCTGGGGAGAACATCCGAGGAGAGATCGGGCCGAAGCGGACCGAAACGACCCGATTCATGCCCGCGCCAGCGCCTGGAGACCCTTGAAGGTCAGGCGCTTGGGGTCGGTGACGCCGGCGAGATAGAGCCGGCGGATAAAGGCGACGACAGCATCGCGGTCGCAATCGGTCAGCGCGACGACGGCGTCGACCGCGATCTTCTGGGCTTCCATTGGGCTCACCTCGGCCTTGCGAGTAACCCCGGCCGAGACAGGCTAGGACTCATCCGTTAATCCGGCGTTAACTGTTCGGAACCATCCCCGATTCAGCCGGGCGGCCGTATACGCAAAACAACGCATTGGCAGCCGCGACGCGACAACTCAGCGAGCTCACTCCGCGCAAGGCATAGAAGCGGCGGCGGCGTGATCAGGAATATCGCATCACGCCGTCGTCGATCCTGCCGAACCGCAGTGACACGATGTCGAAGGCGTAGTTCTGGTACAGCCGCCACGGCTGCTTCGAGCCCTGCTTCGGCATCTTCGCGACCGAGCGCTGGACATAGCCGGAGGTGAAATCGAGCGACGGCTGCGCGGTGATCTCGGGGTCGTCATTGTGCGGCATGCACTGACGGAAATTGTGCCGGTCCATGTAGTTGATGAGACGGCAGACATATTCGCAGGTGAGATCGCATTTCAGCGTCCAGGACGCGTTGGTGTAACCGAAGGCCGAAGCCATGTTCGGCACGTCGGCATACATCATGCCCTTATAGGTCAGCGTGCTCGCGAAATCGACGGCGCGGCCATCGACGCTGATCTCGAGGCCGCCGACCACCTGGAGCACCAGGCCCGTCGCCGTCACGATGATGTCGGCCGCTAGCTCGCTGCCGTCCTTCAGGCGGATGCCGTCGCGGGTAAAGGTGTCGATCTCATTGGTGACCACGGCGGCGCGCTTTTCGCGGATCGCCTTGAAAAGATCGCCGTCGGGCACGAGGCAGAGCCGCTGGTCCCAGGGGTTGTAGCGCGGCGTGAAATGCGTGGCGATGTCGTAGTCCGGCCCCAGCGCCATACGCATGCCCCCGAGGATCAGGTTCTTCACCTTGTCCGGCCGCCGCCGGCTGAGCTGGAAGAAGAACATCCCCCACATCACGTTGCGCCAGCGGATCAGGTGATAGGCCAGCCGCGCCGGCAAATTGCGGCGCAATTTGTTGGCGACGGGATCCTGCGCCGGGCGCGACACCACATAAGTCGGCGAGCGCTGCAGCATGGTGACCTGCGCCGCGGTCTTGGCGAGCTCCGGCACCAGCGTCACCGCGGTCGCGCCGGAGCCGATCACGACGACGCGCTTGCCCGCGTAGTCGATGTCCTCGGTCCATTTCTGCGGATGCACGATGCGGCCGGCAAAATCCGCGACGCCATTGAACTCCGGCGTATAGCCCGCCTCGTATTTGTAATAGCCTGAGCACATGAACAGGAAATTGCAGGTGAAGCGCACGAGCTCGGTCGCGCCCTCCCCTGCGGTACGCTCGACCTCGACGGTCCAGCGCGCTTCCTGCGTCGACCATGCCGCGCGCTTGACGCGATGGCGGAAGCGGACGTACGCCTCAATGCCGTTCTCGGTTGCGGTCTCGCGCACATAGTTCAGGATCTGCGGCCCGCCGGCGATCGCCTTCGGATCGGTCCACGGCTTGAAGGAATAGCCGAGCGTGAACATGTCGCTGTCGGAGCGGATGCCGGGATAGCGAAACAGGTCCCAGGTGCCGCCGATGCAGTCGCGCCCCTCCAGGATGACGTAGCTCTTACCCGGGCACTTGGTCTGAAGATGATAGCCCGCGCCGACACCGGACAGGCCGGCACCGACGATCAGCACGTCGAAATGCTCTTGTTGCATGGTTTCCTCCGCCAGCGGCGATAGTCCGCCCGTCGCTGCTGGCCGTCAATCGCCAAACAGCCGCGCAGCGACTGCAAAGCGAATTGAATTCCATGCGCCGAAACAACAAAGCCCCGGATCGCTCCAGGGCTTTGCGTCGATGATCGATGTGATCTGCGGATCAGTAGCGGTAGTGATCGCTCTTGTACGGACCTTCCTGCTTCACGCCGATATAGTCGGCCTGGTCCTTGCGGAGCTCGGTGAGCTTGACGCCGATCTTTGCGAGATGCAGGCGCGCGACCTTCTCGTCGAGCGTCTTCGGCAGCACGTAGACTTCCTTCTTGTACTTGCCGTCCTTGTTGTTGGCGAACAACTCGATCTGCGCCAGCGTCTGGTTGGTGAAGGACGCCGACATCACGAAGGACGGATGGCCCATCGCGTTGCCTAGGTTCACGAGCCGGCCTTCCGACAGCATGATGATGCGGTGCTTGTCGGGGAACTCGATCTCGTCGACCTGCGGCTTGATGTTGGTCCACTTCAGATTGCGCAGAGACGCGATCTGGATCTCGTTGTCGAAGTGACCGATGTTGCAGACGATGGCGCGATCCTTCATCGCGCGCATGTGCTCGATGGTGATGATGTCCTTGTTGCCGGTCGCGGTGACGAAGATGTCGGCGCGGGGCGCGGCGTCTTCCATGGTGGTGACTTCATAACCCTCCATCGACGCCTGCAGCGCGCAGATCGGATCGACTTCCGACACCATCACGCGGCAGCCGGCCTGGCGCAGCGAAGCCGCCGAACCCTTGCCCACGTCGCCGAAGCCCGCGACCATCGCGACCTTGCCCGACATCATCACGTCGGTGCCGCGGCGGATGCCGTCGACCAGCGATTCACGGCAGCCATAGAGATTGTCGAACTTCGACTTGGTGACGCTGTCGTTGACGTTGATGGCGGGCCAAAGCAACGTGCCGGCCTTCTGCATGTCATAGAGACGATGCACGCCCGTGGTGGTCTCTTCGGAGACGCCCTTGATGCTCTTGGCGATCTCGGCGAAGTAGCCCTTCGGCTTTTCCTTGAGCTGCTTCTTCAAAAGCGCGAAGAAGACTTCCTCTTCCTCCGAAGCCGGCTTGTCCAGGAACGCGGTGTCGCCGTTCTCGGCGCGCAGGCCGAGATGGACGTACATGGTGGCGTCGCCGCCGTCGTCGAGGATCATGTTCGGGTGACCGCCGCCGTGCCAGTCGAACAGTTTTGCGGTGTAGTCCCAGTATTCGGTCAGCGTCTCGCCCTTGACCGCGAACACTGGAATGCCGGCGGCTGCGATCGCAGCCGCCGCGTGGTCCTGCGTCGAATAGATGTTGCAGGAGACCCAGCGAATGTCGGCGCCGAGGGCTGCCAGCGTCTCGATCAGCACGCCGGTCTGGATCGTCATGTGCAGGGAGCCGGCGATCCGCGCGCCCTTCAGCGGCTGCTTCGGGCCGTACTCTTCGCGGGTGGCCATCAGGCCGGGCATCTCGGTCTCGGCCAGCGAGAGTTCCTTGCGGCCGAACTCGGCGAGCGAGATGTCCTTGACGATGTAATCGGTGAAGCCGGGCTTCGCGTTCATAGGGGGTTCCTGTTTGTTGGGCTCGTCATTCCGGGGCGCTCGTGAAACGAGCGAACCCGGAATCCGGAGGTTCGAGATTCCGGGTTCGCCGCTGTCGCGGCGCCCCGGAATGACGCAAGTGAACTAGACCGCGCGCTTGAGCGCCTCGACGAGATCGGTCTTCTCCCAGGAGAAGCCGCCCTCGTTGTCCGGCGTGCGGCCGAAATGGCCGTAGGCCGAGGTGCGCGCGTAGATCGGGCGGTTGAGATCGAGATGGCTGCGGATGCCGCGCGGGGTCAGGTCCATCGCCTTGGCGGCGGCCTTCTCGAGCTGGTCCTCCGACACGTTACCGGTGCCGTGGGTATCGATGTAGATCGACAGCGGACGCGCCACGCCGATCGCGTAGGCGAGCTGCAGCGTGCAGCGATCGGCAAGGCCGGCCGCGACGATGTTCTTGGCGACGTAGCGGGCCGCGTAAGCCGCGGAGCGGTCGACCTTGGTCGGATCCTTGCCGGAGAACGCGCCGCCGCCATGCGGGGCCGCGCCACCATAGGTGTCGACGATGATCTTGCGGCCGGTCAGGCCGGAGTCACCATCGGGACCGCCGATGTAGAACTTGCCGGTGGGGTTGATGTGCCAGATCGTCTTCGGCGTGATCCAGTCCTTCGGCAGCGCCTCGCGCACATAGGGCTCAACGATGTCGCGGATCTGCTTCGACGAGATGTCCTCGACCAGATGCTGGTGCGACACCACGATCTCGCGCACGCCGACCGGCTTGCCGTTCTCGTACTGCACGGTGACCTGGCTCTTGGAATCCGGGCCCAGCACCTTCTCCCTGCCGGAATGACGGGCTTCGGAGATGAGACGCAGGATCTTGTGGGCGTAGAAGATCGGCGCCGGCATCAGGTCGGGCGTCTCATTGGTGGCGTAGCCGAACATGATGCCCTGGTCGCCAGCGCCCTCTTCCTTGACTTCGCCCGGCTGCAGCGCGTCGACGCCCTGCGCGATGTCGGCCGACTGCGGGTGCAGCAGGATCTCGATGTCCGCCTTCTGCCAGTGGAAGCCGTCCTGCTCGTAACCGATGTCCTTGATCGCGTCGCGCACGACGCTCTCGATCTGCTCGTTGGTGACGGACTTCGGACCGCGGGTCTCACCGGCGATCACGACCTTGTTGGTGGTGGCCAGCGTCTCGCAGGCCGCGCGGATAGCCCACGGATCGATGCCGGCCTTGGGCCCTTCCCGGTAGAACAGGTCGACGATTTCATCGGAAATCCGGTCACAGACCTTGTCCGGATGGCCCTCGGACACGGACTCGCTGGTGAAAAGATAGGACGCGCGCATCAGTAACCCCTTGTTCCGCCGCTTCAGGCGGAGTTTGCGATGTTTACCCTTGGATTATGTCAATCACGCCGGCGCGAGATGACGTAGGATTCGTCGAGAAACCAGAGCCCGTTGTACTTTCGCAGCACATCCCTGGCGGCATCCAGAGTGCGGCCGTTTTGAGTCATATCTGTCAACCGGTCGTCCTCAATCTGAGCGACATACACCGCCGCGTTCCACGCTGCAAAGGCCGTCGAGGTTCCGATGGTACCCGTCACCTCGTTGGGCAGCGCTTCCATATCATACCTGAAGATCGAACGGTTGTCCGCGTAAGCATTAAAATTTAAGTCGCGGCCCAACGACCCCAGCTCATACTTAACGGCGCGCAATAGCTCATGACGGCTGACCGAGAAAGGATTTTCTCCGGGCCAGATCGCCTGGATCATTTCCATGCCGGGATCGTGACCGTGGGAGTGGATACCGATCAGGCGGCCGCCCGGCCGCAGCGCCCGCGCCAGCGGTGCAATGATCCGCTTGGCCCGGAAATTGACCGAGGACAGCGCGCGGTATGGCTGGGATGCGATCACGAGGTCGAAATTGGCCTCAGTCTGGCCCGGTCGTGGAATCGTCGAATCCAGCAGGAACCGCTGGTCCTCGCGGTAGAGCACCAGCACGACCGGCCGCTCATACAGCGGCATCGCCGTGCGCGGGCTGATCGCGGCACGCCAGTTCTGCTCCAGGAACGGCCGAAGCTCGGCGATCTGCTGCTCGAACTCGCCTGATGAGGCGCCCCGCAGCGGAACCTCGTGCCAGACGGTGGCCGCCGCTGCCGCAGGCGACGCCGGCGTGAGCCAGGGCGCCTCCGAGTAGAACATGTTGGTGAAGACGAAAACCGACGCCGGATGCTCGAAAATGCGGTCCGGCACCTTCTCCAGCGTCAGGCGCAGATCCTCCAGACTGAGCTCCTTGCCGGCCACATAGAACGGCATGTGCGGGTAGCGCTGGTGCGTGGCGCGCAGCACTCGCGCCAGCACCGTGCCATCACCGACGCCGGCATCGAAGATGCGGAGGGCGGGCGGCCGAGGATGGATGCTGGCGAGCTCCAGCGCGACACGCTCCGCAACCACCCGCTTCTCGCTGCAGGTGTGGACGAACAGCAGATACTTCTGCCGGTTCTCGAAGAAGCGGAAATTGCCGCGCGGATCGCGCTTTTCCGGGGGCACCTGGAGCCCCCGCGGCGGCGGCAGGCCGCCCGTCGTGGACGCGGCGATATAGGCCTGGATCCGTTCCAGCGTGTCGATGGTGATGCGCTTGCCCTCGCGCAGCCGCTGCACGAGCTTCCCATCGTTCACCGCACGCCGGCCAAACGTCGATTCCGCCATGTCCGCCTTGCGGCAGAACTCGGTGATTTGGCTCAGGATTTCGTCGTTTTTCATGAGTGGGACAGTGGTGGGCAGAAAAGTTGGGACCCACCTCCTAGCAAATTCTGCCCACTCGTGGAATACCCGAGTAATGCGCCCGCCGGGCATGTCAGGGGATGAGGAGGGCGATGAACCCCGGCGCGCCGCCGGGCAACAAACAAGCGCCTCTCCCTAAGTCAGGACCATCGCCATGCGCCGCCTGCTCGTCGCGCTCTCCCTTCTCTTGGCGACCCTTTGGTCGGCGCCTTGCTCCGCCCAAGCGCGCAGCCAGCTCGGACCGCTCTGCACCACCGAGACCACGCCGGCGGACCAGATGGTCGACGCCTGCAGCAAGATCATCGCGCTGAAGGTTTTCAAGGGCGAGCAGCTCGCGACCGTCTATTTCTGGCGCGCGGTGGGCTGGAACAGGAAGGGCGACTACGCCCGTGTCATTGCCGACACCACCGAAGCGATCCGGCTGCAGCCGAGCCAGGCGGTCTACAACTTGCGGGGCTCGGCCTATTACGACAAGGGCGACTACGACATCGCGATCGCGGATTTCGACGACGCACTGAAGCTGGGGCCGCCTGATGGCATCATCTTCCATAATCGCGGCAATGCCTGGCGCGGCAAGGGCGACTACGCCAAGGCGATCGCCGATTACGACATGTCGATCAAGGCCGATCCGAAATCGGCGTTCTCGTTCCAGAACCGCGGCATCGCGAAGGGGGCGCTGGGCGATCTCGACGGCGCGCTCTCCGACTTCAACCAGGCAATCCGGCTCGATCCGACGCTGCCGCAGCCGCTGATCAACCGCACCGCGATCTGGCGCGCGAAGAGCGATCTCGATCGCGCCATTGCCGACGGCTCTGAGGCGATCCGGCTCGCGAAGGAGAAGCCGCCGGTCAACATCATGACACCGCCGAACAGCGTGCTGATCTCCGCCTACAGCCATCGCGCGCTCGCCTATGAGGCCAAGGGCGACTACGCGCATGCGAAAGACGACTACAACGCAACGCTTGCAATCGTGGCCTCGGACGCCGGCAGCAAGGCCAATCAGGCCACCGCAAAAGTGCGACTGTCGCTGGTGACGGACCCAGCCGCGCCGATCCCGCGCGACGCGCCGGCCCCGTCGGGACAACAGCTGATCACGCCGACGCAGCAGCAGGGTAACACCGCGCCTGCACCCTCGCCTGCCCCCGCAACGCCCGGCAAGCGCATGGCGCTCGTTATCGGCAATGGCGCCTACGCGCATGTGAGGGCACTGCCCAATCCGCCCAACGATGCGCGCGCCGTCGCCAAGAGCCTGCGTGACATCGGCTTCGTTGTATCGGAGGGCGTCGATCTCGACCGAGCCGCGATGCAGAAGGTGACGCGCGACTTCCTGCGAGAGGCGGCGCGGGCGCAGGTCGCAATCGTCTACTATGCCGGTCACGGTGTGCAGGTCGACGGCCGCAACTACCTCATTCCTGTTGACGTCGAGCTCAAGCCCGGCACAGGACTCACCGAGGCGATGATCGACATGGACACGATATTGGCCGGCCTCGACGACCAGGTTCGTACCAACATCCTGATCTTCGATGCCTGCCGCAACAATCCGATGGCGCAGCAGGTCGCAGCCGCAGGTAGCAGTCGCGGCATCGAGGGGACGCCAGGCCTCGCAGCTCCGTCGAGCCTCGGGTCCGGCGCGACGTTAGGGGCCGGCACGCTGATCGCGTTCGCGACCGCACCGGGCCAGGTGGCGCTCGACGGTGAAGGTGCCAATTCGCCATTCTCAGCGGCGCTGTCCCGCCACATCGGCACGCCGGGGCTGGAAGTGCAGCAGATGCTGACGCGGGTGCGGGCCGAGGTGGTCTCGGGCACGAAGAACAAGCAGGTGCCGTGGTCGAACTCGTCGCTGCTGGGCGAGGTCTATCTGGCGGAGAAGTGAGGGCAGCGGGTACGTTGCCTGCGGTGACGCGAAGTACTCCCCGCCCTCAGTGGTCATCGCCCGGCTTGACCGGGCGATCCAGTATTCCGAGAGGTCCGTGGTTCATCGAGAAGCCGCGGCGTGCTGGATTCCCCGCCTCCGCGGGGAATGACAGCGCGGTGTGGAGACTTACTGGCCCCACACTTCCTTCGCGATCTCCACAGCAAGGCTAAGCTTGGCCCACTGCTCCTCCTCGGAGAGGATGTTGCCTTCTTCCGTCGAGGCAAAGCCGCACTGCGGCGACAGCGCGAGCTGCTCCAGCGGGGCGAACTTGGAGGCTTCTTCCAGACGACGCTTGATATCGTCCTTCTTCTCGAGCTCGCCGAACTTCGACGTGATGACGCCGACCACGACGACCTTGTTGCCCTTGGGCAGGAAGCGCAGCGGCTCGAAGCCGCCGGCGCGGTCGCTGTCGTATTCCAGGAAGTAGCCGTCGTAATTGGTGCCGGCCAGCATGGTCTCGGCCACCGGCTCGTAACCGCCCGAAGAAATCCAGGTCGAGCGGAAATTGCCCCGGCAGACATGCGTGGTCACCACCATGTCGGCGGGCTTCTCGGCCAGCGCGTAATTGATGATGCGTGCGTAGATCTGCTGGAGGCCTTCCGGATTGTCGCCGCGCTCGCGCGCCTTCTGCAACTCGTCCTGCGAGCAGAGATAGGCCCAGACGGTGTCGTCGAACTGGAGATAGCGGCAGCCGGCGTCGTAGAACGCCTTGACGGCCTTGCGGTAGGTCTTGCCGAGGTCCTCGTAGAAAGCGTCGAGATCCGGATAGACGTCCTTGGAGATCGCCTTGCGGCCGCCACGGAAGTGAAGCACGGCTGGCGAGGGGATCGTCATCTTGGCGGTGACGTGGGCCTGGTCGGCGGACTTCTTCAGGAAGCGGAAGTGATCCAGCATCGGATGGTCGTCCGGGAAATCGAGCTTGCCGATCACGCGGACCGCGTCATGCCGCGTCTCGACGCCTGCGAACTGGATGCCCGTGTCCGGATGAAACATTTCGCAGCCCGTGAGCCTGGCCAGGAAATCGAAATGCCACCAGGAGCGGCGGAATTCGCCGTCGGTCGCGAGCTTCAGGCCGACCGAGGCCTGCTTGTGCACGACCTTCTCGATCTCCAGGTCCTCGATCTTGCGCAGATCGTCGGGCGAAATCTCGCCCTTCTCGAGCTTCGCGCGGGCTTCCTTGATCTTGGCGGGACGCAGGAGGCTGCCGACCTCGTCGGCGCGGAAGGGGGCTTTGGTTCGCTGCATTCTTGAACTCCCGAGGATTTTTTAGTGGGCCGCCGCCCCTGCGACGCCGAGGTGGCGCTCCAGGACCGACGGGTCGGCCTTCAGCGCGGCGCTCGGGGCGTCGTGGACGATCGTTCCGCGCTCCAATATCACAACACGGTCGGCGAGCCCCAGAATCTTTTGGGCGTTCTGCTCGACAATGATCGAGCAGATGCCGCCGGCCCGGGTGATGGTCCCGATCGCCTTCAGAAGCTCCTCGACGATGATGGGGGCCAGCCCCTCGGTCGGCTCGTCAAGCAGCAGGACTTTTGGGTTGAGGGTCAGCGCACGGCCGATCGCCAGCATCTGCTGCTCGCCGCCGGAGAGCTGGTTGCCGAAGTTGCTCCGCCGCTCCTTCAGCCGCGGGAACATCTCGTAGACCTTCGCGACGGTCCAGGAACCGGGCTGCGCCACCGCAGTCATGTTCTCCTCCACCGTCAGCGAGCGGAAGATGTTGCGCTCCTGCGGCACCCAGCCAATGCCGGCGCGCGCCCGCTGGTCCGGCCGCATGGTCGTGACGTCGGTGCCGCCGAGGGTGACGTTGCCGGAGAAACGGCGGGTGACGCCGACGATTGAGTTGATCAGCGTGGTCTTGCCGGTGCCGTTACGCCCGAGCAGCGCCAGCACCTGTCCGTCGGCAAGGCACAGGGACATGTTGGGCAGCACCACCGCCTCGCCATAGCCGGCGCGAAGTGAATCGATTACGAGCAGGTCAGACATTGACCGCCTCCTCGCCGAGATAGACCGCCTTCACCTGCGGATCACGCGCGACCTGGTCGGGCGCACCTTCAGTCAGCAGTGCACCGGAGACCAGCACCGAGATGCGATCGGCAAAGGAGAACACAAGGTCCATGTCGTGCTCGATCAGCAGCACGGTGACGTCGCGCGGCAGACTGCCTACAACGGCGAGAATGTCGTGGCGCTCGCTCTCCGGCACGCCGGCGGCGGGCTCGTCCAGCAGCAGCACGCGCGGTTTGGCGGCGATCGCGACCGCGATCTCGAGCAGGCGCTGCTTGCCGTAGGGCAGCGTCACGGTCTCTTCGTTCATGACATCGAGCAGATGGAAACGCGTCAGGAGATCGGCGATCTCGTCATTGACGTCGTTGCGCGTGCCCATCCGCCGCCACCAGTCGCCGCCATGGCCGAGGCGCTCGGATACGGCAAGGCCGATGGTCTCGAGCGGGGTGAGATCAGGATAGAGCTGGTTGATCTGGAAGGTGCGCGACAGGCCGCGCAGCACGCGCTTGTGCACCGGGAGATCGGTGATGTCCTGGCCTTCGAGCAGGATGCGGCCGGAGTTAGGCTTGAGCACGCCGGTGAGCTGGTTGATGACAGTGGTCTTGCCGGCGCCGTTCGGACCGATCAGCGCATGGCGGGCGCCCTGCTCGATCTTCAGCGACAGGTCGCGGGTGACGCGCAGGCCGCCAAACGTCTTTTCGAGATTCCGGGTTTCGAGCGCGATGGTCATGCGTCGCTCTCCGGTACAGCGACGACGGCCTTGCGTCCGGCGACCTGCTTGATGATCAGGTTCGGCACATAAAGCACCCAGCGATGCAGGCGCTGGCGGCCGACCAGCACGATCACGACCAGCACGAGGCCGATCCAGAACTGCCAATATTGCGGGGTGATCGTGGAGAACACTTCCTGGAGCATGCGGAAGATCACCGCGCCGATCAGCCCGCCATAGAGATAGCCGGTGCCGCCGATGACGAGCACCAGCATCAGGTCGGCGGAGCGCTCGAAGGCGAAGACGTCGAGGGAAGCGATCGCGGTGGTCTGCGTGAACAGGGCGCCGGCGATGCCTGCATAGAACGCCGCGAGCGTATAGATCGCGATCAGGCGGCGGTTGACGGGGATGCCAATGGCCGCGGCGCGGAGCGGATTGTTCTTGATCGCACGCAGCGACAGGCCGAACGGCGAATGCACGATGCGGCGGGCGAGAAGGAACAGCGCGAACAGCACGGCTAGTGAATAGAAGAAGCCGGCCTTGCCGAACATGTCGAACGGGATCTCACCGAAGATCGGCTGCATCTCGATTCCTTGCAGGCCGTCAGTGCCGCCGGTGATGTTGGAGAAGCGCTCGGCGAGCGCCTCCAGCAGCAGCGCGATGCCGAGCGTCACCATCAGCCGGGTCAGGTCGACGCCGCGGATCACCAGGAAACTGGTGGCGAAGCCGAGCACCATCGCGGCGAGGCCTGCGGCAATCAGCGCCAGCACCGGCTCGTTGATGATGCCGTGCAGCGCCAGCAAGCCGGCGGCATAGGCCCCGACGCCGAAGAAGGCGGCGTGACCGAGCGAGACGATTCCTGCATAGCCAAGGACGAGATCGAGCGACATCGCAAACAGCGCCAGCCGCAGGATGTCGGTCATGATCAGATAGCGCGTGGGGAACAGAAAGCCGCAAGCGAGCACGACGAGCCAGAAGGCGGCCTCGCCATAGTGCCAGCGCGCCCGCCGTTGGGCGTGATAACCGACGTCGGAAGAAGCGTTCATCGGCAAACTCAACGCGCAGCCGTGCGGCCGAACAGTCCGTTCGGGCGCCAGATCAGGATCACGATCATCATGGTGTAGATCACAAATGGTCCCATCTTCGGCACGTAATATTTGCCGGCGACGTCGCCGATGCCGAGCAGGAGCGAGGCCAAAAACGGTCCGGTGATCGAGGACGAGCCGCCGACGGTGACCACGATCAGGAAGTAGATCATGAACTTCAGCGGGAAATACGGATCGAGGCCGAGGATCTCGGCGCTCAGCGCACCACCGAGACCTGCGAGCCCGCATCCAAAAGCAAAGGTGAAGGCGAACACCTGCGGCACGTTGATGCCGAGGCCGCTCGCGGCGCGGGGATCATCGACGGCGGCACGAAGGCGGCTGCCGAAGCGGGTCCTGGCCAGCACCATCTGCAGACCAATGGTGAGCAGGCCGCAGATCACGATGATCATCAGCCGGTAGCGGCCGATGCCGACGCCGAATACGTCGAACTGGCCCTGCAGCGCGGCCGGCAGGTTGATGAAGACCCGCGACGAGCCCTGGATGTAGTCGACGGCCGCGACCGACATGAACGTGAGACCAATGGTGAACAGCACCTGGTCGAGATGGCTGCGTGCATAGAGATGGCGATAGAGCGTACGCTCGAGCGCAATTCCGATCGCGGCAGCCGAGACGAAGGCGAGCGGCAGCGCCGCGAAGAACGGCCAGCCCATCCTGTTGACCAGCACCATGCAGACATAGCCGCCGGCCATGGCGAAGGCGCCATGGGCGAGGTTGACGAAGTTCATCAGGCCGAGCGTGACCGCGAGCCCGCAGGCGAGCACGAACAGCAGCATGCCGTAGGCAACGCCATCGAACAGGTTGGTGAGGATTGAGGTCATCGAGCGTCGAGCGATCCTGGTAGACGTTCGTCATTCCGGGGCAGCACGAATGCCCTGAACCCGGAATCTTGCTTCAACAACTTCTGGATCCCCGATGCGCGCTAAGCGCGCTCGGGGATGACCCGCTTTCGCGGGTCACTTCTTGGTCTTGCCGAGATCCTTGACGGCCTCGAAGGTCGCGAACTCGACGTTGTAGAGCTCGCCGTCGACCTTCTCGACCTTGCGGATGTAGACGTTCTGGATGATGTCGCGCGTCTCCGGATCGATCGAGATCGGGCCGCGCGGGCTCTCCCACTTCTGACCCTTCATGGCTTCGACCAGCTTGGTGCCGTCGGTGTCGCCATTGGTCTTCTTCAGCGCCTCGTAGATCAGGTGGATGCCGTCATAGCCGCTCACCGCCATGAAGCCGGGACGCGTGCCGAACGCCTTCTTGTAGGCGGCGACGAAGTCCTTGTTCATCGGCGAGGGATGCGCGGCCGAGTAGATGTGCGCGGTCACGGTCCCGAGCACGGCGTCGCCCATATTGTTGAGCAGGTCGTCGTCGGTGACGTCGCCCGGTCCGATCACCTTGATGCCGGCCTTGTCGAGGCCGCGCTCGGCATATTGCTTCATGAAGTTGCCGCCCTGGCCCGCCGGCACGAACACGAAGATCGCGTCGGGCTTGGCATCCTTCATGCGCTGCAGGAACGGCGCGAAATCGGGGTTGGCGAGCGGCGTCTTGACCTCTTCGACCACCTCGCCGCCGCCGGCCGTGAAGTGCTCCTTGAAGAAGTTGAGCGCGTCATTGCCCGGCGCGTAGTCCGAGGTCAGCGTCGCCACCTTCTTGATGCCGTTCTTCGCCGCCCAGTCGCCGATGATGGTCGAGGACTGCGCCAGCGTGAAACTGGTGCGCACGATATAGGGCGAGCGCTCGGTGATGATCGAGGTGCCGGCCGCCATCACGACTTCCGGAATCTTGGCCTGCGTCGCCAGCGGCGCGGCCGCGAGCGCTGCCGGCGTCACGCCGAAGCCGCCGATGAAATTGACCTTGTCGTTGACGATCAGCTCCTGCGCGGCGGTCTTGGTCTTGTCCGGGATCGCCGCATCGTCCTTGAGGATGATCTCGATCTTCTTGCCGGCGACGGTGTCGCCCTTCTGCTGCATGTAGAGCTTGATCGCGTTCTCGATCTGCTTGCCGGTCGAGGCCTGCCCGCCGGTCATCGGCAGGATCAGGCCGACCTTGACGGTGTCTTCCGCCTTGGCCGGTGCGAGGGCCGCAAGGCCGGCGACGGCAGCAAGCGCGGCCACCCGAGAAAAGTATTTGCGTTCGAACATCAGATGTCCCTCCCCTTCATTCCTGGCCTCTTGTGCGTCGGACCGAGTGCCCGGTCCTTGCCTCACCTTAACCCACGCACGGGCGATGTCGCGCGTCACAAGGCGTCTTCCGCGCCCTCATTGTCAATCGGACGTTTGGCGACCATGCGGCGCAAGCGGCGCGTGCCAATGACCAAGCGTGAAGCGCGATGTCGCGGTTACGCCGGGCAACCCGAGCACCTCGATCCCGGTCGCATCCATTTGTACGATTGTACAAATAAAATGGACCTGTCAACGAAAAAGCCCGGTCGCCGGCCAAGCCAGATTGTCGCGAGCCGATGGCCGCATTCTAGAAATGCGACCTGGCGGGTGGATGGAGAATTTCGTCTTTCATTTGCAGAATTTGAACATTGGCAAACGAGGTGCTCATCCTGTCTGGTATTTGGATACCCACCTCGAATAAGCCAATTTTATCTTGTTGAAGGCTACCTTCCTGACCCGCTGGTTACCCGGCGTCTCATCACCCCAAGCTCCGAACCCGGCGCCGTACGATGTCCATACGTTTTCGTTCTCTCCTGCTTCTCGTCGGGCTTGCCGCGGGTCTGTCCGGCTGCGGCACGGTCAACGAGAAGCTCACGGCGGGCATGGGCGACTATGTCCCGCAATGGGCCGGCGGCCTGCCTGCGGACGCCCCACCGCGACCGGGCACGCCGCAGTACGACGCATGGATGAAGGAACGGGAGCAGAAGCGGCTGATGCCGGCGGTCGGTCGCGCGAACGAAGTGCAGGCCCAGAAGGGCGCAACCGGATCGACATCTGGCGACGCGGTACGCTAGGCCGGTTCTTTACCTCTTCCCTCAGCCCCGCATCGAGAAGAGTTAGAGCAACTCAATCCACAAACACGACGGTCTTGCGGCCATTGAGGATAACGCGGTCGTCGAGGTGATAACGGATCGCACGCGCCAGCACGCGGCGCTCGATGTCGCGGCCCTTGCGGACGAGATCTTCCGGTGTGTCGCGGTGGCTGATGCGCTCGACGTCCTGATCGATGATCGGGCCTTCGTCGAGGTCGCGCGTGACATAATGGGCGGTCGCGCCGATCAGCTTAACGCCGCGCTCATGGGCCTGGTGATAAGGCTTTGCGCCCTTGAAGCCCGGCAGGAACGAATGATGGATGTTGATGCAGCGGCCGGACAGCTTCGCCGACAGGTCATCCGACAGGATCTGCATGTAGCGGGCGAGCACCACGAGATCGGTCCCGGACTTGGCGACGAGATCGAGGATCTGCGCCTCCTGCTCGCTCTTGGTCTCCCTGGTGACCGGCAAATTGTGGAACGGGATGCCGCCGAAATCGAGCCCGGCATAGACCTCGCGCGGATGGTTGGAGACGATCGCGGCCAACGTCATTGGCAATTCGCCGGTGCGCCAGCGGTAGAGGATGTCGACGAGACAGTGGTCGGACTTCGACACCAGCAGCATCACTTTGCGATGCGCGGCGCGGTCGCGCATCTGCCACTCCATGCCGAAACGCTCGGCGATGGCGGCAAAGCCGGTCTGGAGCGCGGCCAGCTCCACGGCGAGATCGGCCGCGGTGAACACGACGCGCATGAAGAAATTCCTGGTCTCGACGTCGTCGAACTGCTGGGCGTCGAGAATGTTCTGCCCGTTATGGGCGAGGAACGTCGACACCGCCGAGACGATGCCGGGGCGATCCGGGCAGGACAGGGTCAGAACATATTGATGGTCGGGCATGGCTCTTGATGAAGGTCTGGGCAATGGGGTTGCGGAACGACCCGCGATTTGCGCCCTGCTCTAGCACCGACGCGCCCCTTGCGCCAATCCCGGCGACGGAGTCAGGATGAACGGACGATTGCGATTTTGACTGACCGGAGCACGCCCATGGCCGACCGCTTGACCGGCACCCGCATCCTGATCCTGGAAACGCGCGAGGAGGCGCAGTTCTCAAAACTCCTGGCCGAGCAAGGCGCCGAGGTCGTGCAGTGCCCGATGTTCACCATCCAGGATGCGCCGGACCCTGCCCCTGTCGAAGCCTGGATTCGCCGCGCGATCGACAGCCCGCTCGACGACCTGGTGCTGATGACCGGCGAAGGCCTGCGGCGGATCATGAAGCTCGCGCGCGAGCGCGGGCTCGACGGCCCCCTAACCGCCGCGCTCGCCAATTCGCGAAAATTCACGCGCGGCCCGAAGCCCGGCAAGGCGCTGCGCGAGAACGGGCTTGAGGCGCAGCAGACCACGGAGAAGCCGACCACCGAGGGCGTGATCGAGATGCTGGGCAAGCTCGACCTCAGGGGACGCCGCCTCGGGCTTCAGCTTTATCCGGACAAGGATCACAGCACGCTGACCGGTGCGTTGGCCGCGCAAGGCGCCGAGGTCGATACCGTTTTGCCTTACGTCTACGATTCCAAAGCGGCGGACGCCAATATCGTCACCGCCATCGACGACATGGCCGAGGGACGGATCGATGCCATCGCATTGACCAATCTTGGCCAGGTCCGCCGCCTGATCGAGGCCGCCAAGGCCCATGGCAGCGAGGCAAAGTTGCGCGCCGGATTTGAGTGCACGTTGATCGCCTCGGTGGGACCGGCAGTCTCAGGTGAGCTTGCCGCGCACGGCCTGCGCACCGACATCTCGCCTGCAGACGACGCCTATTTCATGCGTCCACTGATCTCGGCGATGGCTGCGGCGCTCGCGGAGAAAAAACGGCAGAGGACGGCGAGCTAATCCTAGACGCCTAACCCGCCACCTGCGAAGCGGCCGACATCAGCTCCTGCGGGCTCGGCATCCCGAACATGCGCTGGCCGCCTTCGGGTACCTCGGTAAAGGTCCAGCGCACGACCCCTTCCCGATCGAGCAGGAATTGACCGAACAGCTGGCCTGTGCCGGATGCCGCCATGCGCTGATCGGCTTCGGTCATCTCGTAGCCGTCCTTATTGTTGAGGTACTCGGCGGCCGCAGGCCTGTTCATCGGGCCGGGCAATTCGCCGGGCATGTCGACTTGCATGCTCATGACCACGCCCATGGCGACCTTGCGCGGCCATTCGGTCTCCTTCTCGGTGAACTCGAGATTGGGCAGGCCGAATGCGCGATGCGAGAGCCGCTCGGGATCGGACGCTGCGAGGAGATTTGGCAATGGGTGATATCGGAAGTAGAGCCGCGCCCGATCGATCGGCGTATTGACGACGGTGAGACTTTCGACGCCCTTGTCGCGCAGCGCCGCGTCAAGCTGTGCCTGCGCTGCAATATGGCGGCGGCAGAACGGGCAGTGCAGACCACGAAACAGGCCAACCAATATCGGACTGTGCCCGCGGAAATCCTCGAGTGCGACCTTCCCTTCGCGCGTGATTGCGTCCAGCACGATGTTGGGTGCGCGATCGCCGGGTTGCAGCGGTCCATCGACATGACGTTCTGGCATGGTTGAACTCCTTCACATGACCTAGTCAAGAAATGGCAATACGATCAGTCCGGCGGGATCAAGCCCGTGCCTGGTGCAGACATCATCGGCCAGCGCGAAATACCGCTCGGCCTCGGGCATGTCGCCACGATCAAGGTTCAGTGTCGCAAGACCATCATAGCATGGAAAGAGCTGCTGCGGCTCGCCGGTTTCGCTCGCGACCTCGATGGCCTCTTTGTAGCAGCGGGCAGCCTGATCGGGCCGGAAATGGCATTGATGGATTTGCCCGAGTACGATCAGGGGTACGGGGAGGTGCTCGCGCTGATCGAGCGCCCGGTCGATCTCGATCGCCTTTTCGGCAGCGGGCACACCCTCGTCGGTGCATCTGTCGGTGAAGGTGCAGCAGGCGACGGCAAAATTGGCAAGAAGGCGCGCCTGGAACCCGAGGTCGCCAATACGATGCGCGACATCCAGCCCACGCCGACAAACCTCCATCGCCTGCGCCGGGTCGACAATCGTGTAGAGCACGGCGAGATTGGTGTAGCCACGGCAGGCCACGTTGAGAAGGCCGGCGGCTTCGGCTGCTGCGACACTTTGCTCTGCCTCGCGCACCGCATCCTGGTGCCGTCCAAGCCGCGCCAGTGCAACCGCCTTGGTGTTGAGGGCCTCGGCAATGGCGCGCGCCGCATCGAGCCCGGCCTGTACGTCCGTGGCCGCCGGCGCGGATCGGGCGTAGCCAAGCGCCTCGTCCGCCCATCTCGCGGCGGCCATATGGTCGCCCATGCGAAAGGCGAGACG
The DNA here is from genome assembly GCF_040548225.1 of Bradyrhizobium sp. S3.12.5. Classification (NCBI taxonomy): domain Bacteria; kingdom Pseudomonadati; phylum Pseudomonadota; class Alphaproteobacteria; order Hyphomicrobiales; family Nitrobacteraceae; genus Bradyrhizobium; species Bradyrhizobium sp. S3.12.5. Next base: position 34,056 of record NZ_JBEPRF010000025.1, on the reverse strand, counting down.
GCCGCGCTCCTGCAAGAGGTGCGCCCACTCGATGGGCGCTTCGGCTCCTCCAAGCCGCTCAGCCGCCTCGGCGTAATGCGCCTCTGCCTTGATCCGCTTCCCGGCGTCCCACAACAACCGGCCAAGCTTGCGAAGAATGCGCGCTTCGCCGACGCGATCCGCGGCGGTGCGATGCCCCTCCAGCGCGCTCTGGTAGTGCTCCTCGGCCGTGTTGCGGCGGCCGGCCGCGCCACAGAGATCCGCGATCCGCTCGTACAGGACCAGCCGCTCCAAGTCGCATTCGCCGCTGGTCAACAGCACGGCGAGGGCCTGTTGGTAGAGACGGATGGCATCGTCATTGGCATAGGTCGCGCGTGCGCGATCGCCGGCGGTGCGCAGATAGCGCGCGCCTTTCGGCTTGCGTGCGCTGAGGCTGAAGTGATGTCCGAGCAGGATGAGGTCTTCCAGCCGCTCGGGCTCGTTGCCGTAGAGCTGCTCCAGCGCGGCACCAATGCGTCCATGGAGTTCGATCCGCCGCTGCAAGAGCAGGTTCTGATAGATCACATCCTGAAGCATGGTCTGCGTGAAACGGTAGGATCGCAGCGACATCGAATGAGCGCCCGCGACTTCCTCGACAATCTCGGCGTCGCAGAGCAGTTCTACTCCCGCTTCGACCTTCGCCTGCCCCGTTGCGATCGCACCGAGCAGAGCCACATCGAAGCGCGGGCCGATCACCGCGGCCTCCTGCGCCAGCCGGCGCACCTCATGCGGCAGTCGGTCCAGCCGCGCCAACAACAACGCCTGAATGCTCGCGGGGATATCGGCAGCGGCTTCATCCGACTTGATCCGCCACTGCAAGCCGTCACGCTCCAGGGCGCCAGCGTCGATGAGGCCGCGGATGATCTCCTCGAGGAAAAGCGGATTACCGCTTGCGCGCTCGAGGATGCGACTAAACAGATGTCCCGGCGCCTCGCGCCAACCGTGACTGAAAAAAGCCGCGAGCAGCTTTTGTCCGTCAGCGTCACCGAGCGGAGGCAATCGGATGGTTGTGTGGCTGACCCGGCCTGAACCGAACTGGTCCAGCTCCGGCATCGGCCGATGCGTAAACAACAGCATCAGCCGCGTGCGCTCCAGCCGGTCCATCAGGAACCGCAGCGCCTTGAGAGACACGGCATCGGCCCAGTGCAGATCCTCGACAATGATCAGAAGCGGTGACAGGGCCAGGCGCCGTTCGAAGACGGTCCGGATCGCAAAGAATATCTGCCGCTGGAGCTGTTCGGGCTCGATATGCTGCAATACGGCGTCCGCGCCGCCGAGACCGAGAACGTGGACATAGAGCGGCATCAACCGCTCTGCTTCCTCGGCCGCAAGGCCAAGCTCTGACAGCGCTTCGGCCAGCTTGGCCTCAGCCTCCGCGGCGCTGGACTTCTGCGCGATGCCATAGGCGCTGCGCAGCACTGCGGCGAGCGTACCGTAGGATTGTTCGCCGAGCGGCGAGCAGGCGGCCTGGCGGATCGCCACACCCTCAAAGCGCTCTTCGTCGCGGATACGGGCGACGAATTCGTTGACCAGGCGCGTTTTGCCGATGCCCGCTTCGCCGACCAGCCGCACGAGTTGCGCCGCCCCGCCGCACGCGCGATCGAGGTTGCCGATCGCGCGGCCAAGCTCTGCGTCGCGGCCGATCAGGGGCGCACTGAGGCCCAGCGTGTCGAGGCCTCGGGCCGCGCGCGGCATGTCGAGCAGCCCCTTGAGACGATGCACCAGGACGCTGCCGATCTTGCCTTTGAGCGAGACCTCGCCAAGCGATTCATACGCGAATGCGTGCCGGGTCAGACGGTAAGTCAACGGCCCGACCAGCACCTCGTCCGGCGGCGCCATCGACTGCAATCGCTGCGCGGTATTCACCGTGTCGCCGGTCACCGAGTAGGATTTGGCAACGCCCACACCGAGTCCGCCCGCGACCACGTGTCCGGTGTTGATGCCGATATGGAGCAGCAGGGGTGAACCGGCAAACGCCTGCACCCGGTCGCTGAGCTGCTCCGTCCGTTTGATCATGTCGATGGCAGCCCGGACCGCCCGCTCGGGGTCGTCCTCGTGCGCAGCCGGCGCACCGAACAGCGCCAGCAGCGCATCGCCGATGAATTTGTCCACGAAGCCGCCAAAGCCTTGCACGGCCGCCGTCAACTCCTCGAACAACTCGTTCTGAAGCGTCTGCATGACCTCGGGGTCGAGGCGTTCGCTCATCGCGGTGAAGCCGCTGAGATCGGCAAACAGCACGGTGATGGTGCGGCGGTTGGCTTCGCTGTCGATCTTGTCCGGCTGCGATCGAAATGCCTGTTGAGGATCTGCCGTCGGCGCCAGCGGCGGTGAGGACGCCCTGACCGGCGCCGTCGACCGCGCCTGTCCTCCGGGTTGAGGGACGTCACTGACGAGGACGCCGCATTTCGGGCAATAGACGAAATCCGGTTCGCATGGAAAGCCGCAGCCGGGGCATGCGCTCGGCTGCTTCGTGCCGCACTTCGGGCAGAAGGCAAAGCCACTCTGGACCTCGAAACCGCAACCCGAGCACTTCATGGCTCAAGACCTCGCGGAATCCGCGATCTGCTGGACCGATCCAAATAGGCCCAGGATATGGCGCACAATGAGCTTGGCACGCAGGAAGTGCAAGCGGCGGCTGGGCTACCCCTTCCGTGGGGGACCCGCACGGCGAGGCGATGTTGTGGATGGGCAGGCGAAGGGCAGCTGCTGCGCGCCAACCCGCGGCGGTGGCCTCATGGTGGCATGCGATAGCGTCAATTGACACAACCACCCTCACCGTTAACCTGCCGACAACAACAAATAATAGGGGCAGGGAATCGCCGTGAAACCCGTCATCGCATCTTGAGCAAAACTGCAGGACCCTCCGCGCTCGCACCATTCCGCATCCGCAACTACCGCTTCCAGTGGCCGTCCGACCTCCTCACCTCATGGGCGTTCGAGGTCGAGACGCTCGTGCTCGGCTGGTACATCATGGTCGAGACCGGCTCGGTGTTGCTGCTGACCGTCATGGCCTCGCTGCAATATGTCGGGACGCTGATTGCGCCCGTGCTCGGGATGGTCGGCGACCGCATGGGTCATCGCGACCTCCTGGTCGTGCTGCGCCTCACCTACACTGTGCTCGCCTCGACCATCATGGTGCTGGCGCTGACCCACCATCTCGCGCCGCTCAACGTCATGATCATCGTCGCGATCATGGGCCTGATCCGCCCGTCCGATCTCGGCGTGCGCGGGGCGCTGCTTGCCGATATCATGCCGGCCGGGCAACTCGTCGGCGCCATCAGCCTCGCGCGCACGACCCAGGATAGTGCGCGCATTGCCGGCGCGTTGACCGGCGCGGGCTTGTTCGCCCTCCTCGGCATCGGCCTCGTCTATGCCGGGATCGCGAGCTTCTATCTCGTCGCAGCAATTCTGATGTTCTGCATGAGCCGGCCGGAAAAGTCGGTCACGACGACGGATTTCCCTGCAAACAGCCATGCGGTCTCGCGATTGCTGGACGACCTGAAGGAAGGCATCGTCTACGCGTGGAACGGCCCGGGCATGCGCGCCGCACTTTGCGTCGCCTTCCTGGCCAATCTCACCGCCTTTCCGATCACCAACGGATTGCTGCCTTTTGTCGCGCGCGACATCTTCCACACCGACCAGACCGGTCTCGGCTATCTCTCGGCGAGCTTTGCCGTGGGCTCGCTGACGGGCTCCATCACGCTGAGCCTCGTCAGCGGGGTCCGGATCGCCCGGCTTTTGATCGGCGCGACGCTGGCCTGGTACGCGATGCTGCTGGTGTTCGTCGAGATCAGGACGATGCCGGTCGCCATGGCCTGCCTCGTGCTCGCCGGCATTGCCCAGAGCATGTCGATGATCTCAGCGGCCGTGATCCTGATGCGCACGGCGAGTGCCCATCTGCGCGGCCGCGTCATGGGCGTGCGGATGATGGTGATCTATGGCCTGCCGATCGGCTTGCTTGCGGCGGGCAGCCTGATCGACCTGATCGGTTATTCCGCCATGGGCTCGGTCTATGCGGTCGCGGGCATCATCGCGATGTCAGCGATCGCGCTGCGCTGGCGCGAGGATCTGTGGCCAGCGCACGCCCCGGCCAATGCGGGCTGACGGACCGGCGCCGCCGCGCCTTAATCGCCATACCCGCGCAGCCGATCGATATCGAGAATGGTGACGCCGCCGTATTCCAGCCGCAGCAGTCCCTCCTTCTCCAGCCGGTTCAGCGCGCGGTTGGCGTTCTGGCGCGACATACCGGAGAGCGCACCGATCTCCTCCTGGGTAATCTCCAGATGCGCAGTCGATTCCGGATAGAGGATCGGGTTGAACAGCGAGGCGATGCTGCGCGCGAGGCGCGAAGTCGCATCCAGCGTGCGGTTGACCTCGAGCATGCCGATGAACTGGCCGAGCCGCTCGTTGAGCTGGCGCACCAGGAAGCGGTTGAAGCCGACGCTGTTCTCGAACAGCCACATGAAGGCAGCGCGTTCCATCAGAGCGACGCGGCTATCGCGCAACGCCACGACGTCGTAGCGGCGCGGCTCGTTCTTGAGCACGCTGCCTTCGCCGAACCAGGCGCCTGCCGTGAGCCCCGCAAGGCTGGTCTCCTTGCCGTCGCGCGAGACCCCACCCATGCGGGCCAGGCCGCTCACCATGCCGGCCCAATAGCCGAACTTGTCGCCGCGCATGAACACGGTCTCGCCGGTGCCGTAGGACCGCTCCGTGATCCCGGCGCGGGCCACCTCGATCTCGGCCGACGTGAGCTCGCGCGACCAGGCGGCGACGCGCCTCAGTTGATCCTCTGAAATCATGATCGAGGGGCCAGCCGCACCGTTTCGACACCCCATCCTTCTGTTGCACTGCAACACGATTATTCCGGCCACCATCCGACCAAAGGTGTAGGCCGCTGCCGCCCTAAAAACTTTGTCGCAGAATTGTCAGGCCGGAGACATTTCAAAATAGCGCTTTCCCCTATTGAGAGCCACCTCGGGTGATGCGGCTTTTGATCCCAAACGGGTACGAAAGTGGCGCGGCTCCGGTCGGGACCATGTGCTGCATGGCCTCACCGGCGCGACCGTACTAGGATTGCCCGAGAGGAACGGACGAAGAGCGCCGCTGAACGCGCCATCACCGGGAGGGATTTGTTTGGTGGCTACCAGTCTCGAAGTGCGTGGCGTGTCCTTGCGGTTCGGCGGCGTTCGCGCGCTGACCGACGTCAGCTTCGCCATCAATGAGGGCGAGCTGTTCTCGATTATCGGCCCCAACGGTGCCGGCAAGACTTCGATCGTGAACTGTATTTCCGGCCGCTACAAGCCGACCGAAGGCCAGCTCTTCTACCGGGGCCGCGACATCACCGGCCTGACGCCGAATGCGCGTCCCACGCTCGGCATCGGCCGCACCTTCCAGAACCTCGCCCTGTTCCACCACATGAGCGTGCTCGACAACATCATGGTCGGCCGCCATCACCTCCTGAACAACAATTTCCTCACGGGCTCGCTGTACTGGCTCACCGGCGCGCGCAAGGAAGAGCTCGCGCACCGCCGCAAGGTCGAGGAGATCATCGACTTCCTCGATCTCCAGTCGGTGCGAAAGGCGCCGGCCGGCACCCTCTCCTACGGCCTGCGCAAGCGCGTCGAGCTGGCCCGTGCCATGGCGCTGGAGCCGCGCCTCATCCTCCTCGACGAGCCGATGGCCGGCATGAACTTCGAGGAGAAGGAGGACATGGCCCGCTACATCGTCGATCTCAACGAGGAGTTCGGGATGACGGTGGTGATGATCGAGCACGACATGGGCGTGGTGATGGACATCTCCCACCGCGTCATGGTGCTGGATTTCGGCCGCAAGATCGCCGAGGGCGATCCTGCCGCCGTGCTCGCCGATCCTCACGTCAGGCGCGCCTATCTCGGCGAGGAGGACGAGGTGCTGGTCGATCCCGACGATGCGCCGCCGGCGCAGGAGAGCGCGGCATGATGGATTATGCAGGCCGCGTCGCCCAGGCCGACACCTATCCAAAGATGCTCCGGCTTAATGCAAAAGAGCACGGCAACGAGATCGCGCTGCGCGAAAAGGATCTCGGCCTCTGGCGCCCCTTCACCTGGAACGATTACCAGACCCGCGTGCGCGACTTCGCGCTCGGGCTGATCGAACTGGGGCTTGGCCGCGGCGACGTCATCGGCATCATCGGTGACAACCGGCCGGACTGGGTCTCGGCTGAGATAGCCACGCACGCCATCGGCGGATTGAGCCTCGGGCTCTATCGCGACGTGCTGGACGAAGAGGCTTCGTATCTGCTCAATTACGGCGAGGCCCAGCTCGTCTTTGCCGAGGACGAGGAGCAGGTCGACAAGCTGCTGGCGCTGGCCGAGCGCGTGCCGCGGCTGAAGCACATCATCTATTCCGATCCGCGCGGGATGCGGAAATATGACGACCCCAGGCTGATGTCGGCGGAGAAATTCGCCGAGCTTGGGCGTGCCCGCGCGACCCGCGAGCCGGAGCTTTACGACAAGCTCGTCGACGCCACCAACGGCGACGATGTCGCCATCCTCTGCACCACGTCGGGTACCACCTCGCATCCGAAGCTCGCGATGCTCGCCGCGGGCCGTGTGCTCGGCCATTGCGCGATCTATCTCGCCTTCGACCCCAAGGGCCCCGACGACGAATACGTCTCGGTGCTGCCGTTGCCGTGGATCATGGAGCAGGTTTATGTGCTCGGCAAAGGCCTGCTCTGCCGGATGAAGATCAACTTCGTCGAAGAGCCGGTTACGATGATGAACGATCTGCGCGAGATCGCGCCGACGTTCGTGCTGTTCGCGCCGCGCGTCTGGGAATCGATCGCCGCCGACGTCCGCGCCAAGGTGATGGATGCGACGCCCTTCAAGCAGCGTCTGTTCGACATCGGCATGAAGTCGGGTCTCGCTGCACTCGAACAGGGCAAGCGCTCGGGCTTTGCCGACGCCGTCCTGTTCCGCGCCCTGCGCGACCGGCTCGGCTTCACGCGGCTGCGTTCGGCCGCCACCGGCGGCGCGGCGCTCGGCCCTGATACCTTCAAGTTCTTCCAGGCCATGGGCGTGCCGCTGCGCACGCTCTATGGCCAGACCGAGCTGCTGGGGGCCTACACGCTGCATCCCGCGGGCAAGGTCGACCCCGACACGACGGGCGTGCCGATGGCGGACAGCGTCGAGATCCGCATCGACAATGCCGACGTCCATGGCGTCGGCGAGATCGTGGTGCGCCACCCCAACATGTTTCTCGGCTACTACAAGAACCCGGAAGCGAGCGTCGCCGACATCCGCGACGGCTGGATGCTGTCGGGCGATGCCGGCTATTTCAACGCGAACCGCCAGCTTGTCGTCATCGACCGCATCAAGGATCTCGCCGAGACATCGCGCGGCGAACGCTTCTCGCCGCAGTTCATCGAGAACAAATTGAAGTTCTCGCCTTACATCGCCGAGGCGGTGGTGTTAGGCGCAGGGCGCGACGCGCTCGCGGTGATGATCTGCATCCGCTACTCCATCATCTCGAAATGGGCGGAGAAGAACCGGCTCTCGTTCACGACCTACAGCGACCTCGCCTCGCGTCCCGAAGTCTATGCGCTGCTGCAGAAGGAGGTCGAGACCGTCAACGCGACGCTGCCCCCGGCGCAACGCATCTCGCGCTTCCTGCTGCTCTACAAGGAGCTCGACGCCGACGACGGCGAGCTCACCCGCACGCGAAAGGTGCGCCGCGGCGTCATCAACGAGAAATACGAAGGCATTATCGACGCCATCTACCGCGGCACCGCCGACATCCCCGTCGACACCGTGATCCGCTTCCAGGACGGCACCACGCAGCGCGTGCGAACCACATTGCGGGTGGTGGATCTCGGCGGACACGGTCCCATGGCGGAGGCTGCGGAGTGAACTTGCTTCCTGCCCGGCATGCGATGCCAGTCAATGCGCCCTCTCCCCTTGTGGGAGAGGGCATCGACGCCATCAGCCACGCCCTCACTCGGGTGAGGGGTCCTCTCTCCGCACCGTCACTGCCGAGACAACCCCTCACCCGTCTTCGCTTCGCGAAGCCACCCTCTCCCACAAGGGGAGAGGGGAAGAGCGCGCCGGATTTGTCAGCGAGCACCTCCGCATGAACACCGCCTTCCTCATCCAGCTCCTGGTCAACGGTCTCGTGGTCGGCACGCTTTATGGCGTGGTCGCGATGTCGTTCGTGCTGATCTACAAGGCGACGCAGGTCGTCAATTTCGCGCAAGGTGAATTGCTGCTGGTCGGCGCCTGGGTGTGCTGGACCCTGCTCGCAAAATACCAGGTGCCGTTCTGGATCGGCATGCCGATGACGCTGGTGTTCATGTTCGTGTTCGGCATCGCGATCCAGGTCCTGATCCTGCGGCCGATGATCGGCGAGCCCATCATCTCCGTGATCATGGTGACGATCGGCCTTTCCACCGTGCTGCAGGCGACGCTGAAATGGATGTTCGGCGTCAACCCGCAGCCGTTCCCGCGCGTGTTCGAGAGCCAGTCGGTCGGCCTGTTCGGCCTCCAGATCCAGACCGTCTATGTCATGAGCCTGGTCGTGTCGGTGGCGATGATGATCGGCATGGCCTGGTTCTTCCGCGCCTCCAAATACGGCCTTGCGATGCGCGCCACCGCCTTCAACCAGCAGGTGGCACAGTCGCTCGGCATTTCCGTGAAGAGCGTGTTTGCGATGGCCTGGGCGATCTCGGCCACCGTCTCCGCGGTCGCGGGCGTCGTCGTCGCCGTGGTGAACGGCGTGTCGTCGGGTCTTGCCGGCTACGGCATCAAGGTGTTCCCGGCGGCGATCCTCGGCGGGCTCGATTCCGTCGGCGGCGCGGTGCTCGGCGGCATCATCATCGGGCTCCTGGAAAACATCGCGCAATATGTCGACAGCGAGTATCTGCACTGGGGCAATCTCTACGAGATCGCGCCGTTTTACGTCCTCATCATCGTGCTGATGATCAAGCCTTACGGCCTGTTCGGCACCCACGACATCGAGCGGATCTGATCCATGGCCGGTCCTGCCCTCATCCCTGCTGGTGATTTCCGCACCTCCTATGCGGCCGACACCACGATCTTCCCGACCACGACCAGCCGCAACGTCGCGATCGCCGGCGTGCTGGCGTTGTGCCTCGTGCCGCAATTCCTCGGCGGCTACTGGCTCAGCATCCTGATCCAGATCGGCATCTTCTCGATTGCGGCGCTGGGGCTCAACATCCTGGTCGGCTTCACCGGCCAGATCTCGATCGGGCACGCCGCCTTCTTCCTGCTCGGTGCCTTCACCTCTGCCTACATCTCCAACAACGCGCCGATCCCGGTGTTCTTCGCGATTCCGCTCGCAGGTGTCGTCACCGCTTTGGTCGGGCTGATCTTCGGCATTCCGGCGGCGCGGCTGAAGGGTCTTTACCTCGTCATCGCGACGCTGGCGGCCCAATATATCCTGCTCGACTTCTTCTCCCGCGCCGATTGGTTTTCCGGCGGCTCCGTGCCGGCGAGCGCCGAGCCGTTCTCGATCTTCGGCTATACGCTGCGCGGCGACCGGCAATATTTCTATGTCGTGCTGGCCTATGTGCTGGCGAGCTACATCCTCGTCACCAATCTGATGCGCACGCGCGATGGCCGCGCGCTGGTGGCGATCCGCGACCATTATCTCTCCGCGGAGATCATGGGCATCAACCTCACGAAATATCGCACGCTATCGTTCGGGCTCGCCGCGTTCTTCGCCGGCATCGCCGGCGCGCTCTATGCGCATTACCAGCTCGTGGTCTCCCAGGAAGGGTTCGGCATCGAGCGCTCGATCCTGTTCCTCGCCATGATCATCATCGGCGGCACCGGCTCGATCATGGGCACGCTGATGGGCACGGCCTTCGTGGTGCTGCTGCCGGAGTCCATGGAGTTCATCAGTCTGTCGCTCAAGGGCGGCGCGATCGACAAGGCGTTGTCGCTCAACAACAACATCACCTTCCTGCGCGAAATCGCGATCGGGGTCATCATCATCGCGTTCCTGATGTTCGAGCCGGATGGGCTCGCGCATCGCTGGCGGCAGATCAAGGCGTACTGGAAACTCTACCCGTTCTCGCATTGAGCGCGGAAACTGCACTTAAACAATAAACCGGAGGAACCGACCCATGACAATGAAGTCCCTTTTGAGCACCGCATCGCTCGCGCTTGTGATCGCGGCATTCTCCGCCAGCGCGCAGGCGCAGATCGCGATCGGGCATCTCGCCGATTATTCCGGCGGCACCTCCGACGTCGGCACGCCCTACGGGCAGGCCGTCGCCGACACTTTTGCCTGGGTCAACAAGAACGGCGGCATCGGCGGCAAGCAGGTCAGCGTCGACACCAACGATTACGGCTACCAGGTGCCGCGTGCGATCGCGCTCTACAAGAAATGGTCGGCGCCGGACAGCAAGGTCGCCGCGATCATGGGCTGGGGCACTGCGGATACCGAAGCGCTGACCGGCTTCCTCGCCCAGGACAAGATCCCCGACATGTCGGGCTCTTACGCCGCAGCCCTGACCGATCCCGAAGGCACCAGCGGCAAGGCCAAGCCCGCGCCCTACAATTTCTTCTACGGCCCGAGCTATTCGGACTCGCTGCGCGCGATGCTGATCTGGGCGGCCGAGGACTGGAAGGCCAAGGGCAAGCCCGGCAAGCCGAAATTCGTCCACATGGGCGCCAACCATCCCTATCCGAACGCGCCGAAGGCCGCCGGCGAAGCCATGGCGCAGGAGCTCGGTTTCGAGGTGCTTCCGCCGCTGGTGTTCGCACTGACGCCGGGTGACTACAGTGCGCAGTGCCTGAGCCTGAAATCCTCGGGCGCCAACTACGCCTATCTGGGCAACACCGCGGCCTCCAACATCTCGGTGATGAAGGCCTGCAAGACCGCCGGCGTCGACATTCAGTTCCTCGGCAATGTCTGGGGCATGGACGAGAACGCTGCCAAGACCGCGGGCGACGCCGCCAATGGCGTGATCTTCCCGCTGCGCACCGCGGTGAGCTGGGGCGGCGACGCGCCCGGCATGAAGACGCTGACGGAGATCTCGAAGATGTCCGACCCCACCGGCAAGGTCTATCGCCCCGTCCACTATGTCGCGGCTGTCTGCTCGGCGCTCTACATGAAGGAGGCGCTTGACTGGGCCGCCAAGAACGGTGGCGCAACCGGCGAGAACGTCGCCAAGGGCTTTTACCAGAAGAAGGACTGGGTGCCGGCCGGCATGGAGGGCGTCTGCAATCCCTCGACCTGGACCGACAAGGACCATCGCGGAACGCTGAAGGTCGACCTCTATCGCACCAAGATCTCGGGCGCGACTGACGGCGACCTCAACGACCTCATGGCCAAGGGCATGATCAAGCTCGAGAAGGTCAAGACCGTCGAGCTGCCACGCAAGCCGGAACTGCTGGGCTGGTGAGCGCCCAATGCGTCGGTCGTTCCGGCGATGCAAAGCATCGAACCATGGTGCGCAATTGCGCACCAGAGAACCTCGAGATTCCGGGTTCGGTCCTGCGGGCCGCCCCGGAATGACGGCATGAAGTTGCGACGACATCGAGAGAGTAACTGACCATGAGTGAAGTGGCCCACACCGAGCGCCCCTCGCCCAGCATCGTGCCCGCACCGCCCCTCCTCGCCGTGCGCAACATCGAGGTCGTCTATGACGACGTCATCCTGGTGCTGCGCGGCCTCAGCTTCGACGTGCCCAAGGGCGCGATCGTGGCGCTGCTGGGGGCCAACGGTGCCGGCAAGTCGACCACGCTGAAGGCGATCTCGGGGCTGCTCAAGACCGAGGACGGCGAGGTCACGCGCGGCGAGATCCTGTTCGAGGGCGAGCCCATCGCCGGCATCGATCCCGACAAGATCGTCCGCCGCGGCATTTTCCAGGTCATGGAGGGCCGACGCATCGTTGCGGACATGACGTCGCTGGAAAACCTCAGGCTCGGCGCCTTCACCCGCAGGGACCGCGAGGTCGATGCCGACCTCGACATGGTCTTCAATTATTTCCCGCGCCTGAAGGAGCGCACGGGACTGGCCGGCTATCTCTCCGGCGGCGAGCAGCAGATGCTCGCGATCGGCCGCGCACTGATGGCGCGCCCGAAGATGATCCTGATGGACGAGCCGTCGATGGGCCTGTCGCCGCTGCTGGTGAAAGAGGTGTTCGCGATCATCCAGAAGATCAACCGCGACCTCGGCGTCACTACCCTGCTGGTGGAGCAGAACGCGCGCGCCGCGCTGTCGGTGGCAAGCCATGGCTACATCATGGAGCAGGGCAAGGTCGTGCTCGACGGCACCGCCGACGAGCTGCGCGACAACGAGGATGTCAAGGAGTTCTATCTCGGCGGCGCCGGCGACCAGCGCAAGAGCTTCAAGAACCTCAAGAGCTTCAAGCGGCGCAAGCGATGGCTATAGCGTTTTCGAGCGAAGTGGGAGCCGGTTCGCGTGAAGAAAACGCGTCAAAACAAAAGAGCTCTAACCCAGCACCTGCTCCGCTTCCGTGACTGCGCAGAGAACATGATAGAACGACGACGCAGGAATGGTGTCGATCAGCGATTTGCCGTCGCTGTCGAACTGGTCGTACCAGCCGCCCCGAACGGGATGGCTGAGATAATGCCGTTCGAGCCGCACCAGCGCCGCGCGCGCCTCATCTGGCGCGCCCGCCTCGCCGGACTCGGCCTGCGCAATCCACGCTTTCGCGATCTCGGTCTGCGGCCACAGCCGCCGCGTCGAGCGACGGATGTTGCCAGTGTCGTCGCCCTCGTCGACGAGGCAGCCGGTGGCCGTGTCGCGATAGCGCAGCGCGGTCGCCAGCAGTTCTGCGCGCCGCTGCCCGGTCGGGCAGCCCGTGATGCGTTCAAATCCCTTCAGCAGCCAGACCCATTCGGCCTGGTGGCCGGCCTCGACGCTGACCGGCTCGATCTTCGACCAGTCCTCCTCGAAATATTCTCCGAGCGCGCGCTTCTGCTTGTCGTAGAGATTGGCGAGGAACAGCGCGAAGAATTCGCCGGCGCGATTCTGGAACGACAGATCGTGGGTCGCATCAAAGCAGGCGATCATCGCCTCGAACAGATGCATGTGCGGGTTCTGCCGGCGCGGCAGCGACACCGGCAGGCTTTCGTGCACGCCGCCATGCGGCGAGCGCAGATGGCCGTCGAGGAAGGCGAGCAGCGCGTCGATCTCGGCGCGAATTTGCGCGTCCTTGTCGAGCGCATAAACGGCCGCCAGCGCAAACAGGATGAAGGCGTGGTCGTAGGCATCGCGCCGCGCGTCCAGCACAGAACCGTCCGGCGCCAGCCGATGCACAAAGCCAGGCCGGCCGTCGGGCGCCTTCGCTTTGCTGAGCAGATGCTCCAGCCCCTTCAGCGCGATGGCGCGTCCTTCGGGGTACCAGCCCATCTGCGCCGCCTTGGCGTAGCACCAGATCTGGCGGGCCTGCACGAACACCCGGCGAGGCGCCGAGGCATCCGCCGTGCCGTCGCGATGCAGCCGGTCGATGAAACCGCCCGCTTGGCGGTCCCAGCCGACCGTCGACCACAGCGGGATCGCGTCCTCGATCATGCGGCGCTTCAGGCGCAAGACGACGTCGGCCGCCTCTTCCGCCGGAATGATGCTCTCGTCCGCCATTGCGTCCTCTCCACGCCCCGCCAATGGCCGTCTGATACCCATGCCAGCGGCGGCGTGCAACGGATGCCAACCCGGAAAGACCTGCCATGACCGCCCATTACGACGCCCTCGAGACGCGCGAGCCAGCGGTGCGCGAGGCCGAGCTGCTCGCCCGCCTGCCGGGCGTCCTGCGCAGCGCGATGAGCGCGCCCGCCTATGCCGAGCGGCTGAAGGGCATCGATCCCGCCTCGGTAACGTCCAGGACGGCGCTGGCGGACCTTCCCCTGCTGCGCAAGTCGGAACTGCCCGCCCTGCACAAGGCCTCCCAGCCCTTCGGTGGCTTCGTGGCGGCGACCCCGGGGTCGTTTGCCCGCCTCTTCACGTCCCCGGGGCCCATCTTCGAGCCGGAAGGCACCCAGACCGACCCCTGGCGCGGAGCGCGGGCGCTGTTTGCCGCGGGGTTTCGACCGGGCGACGTCGTGCTCAACGCCTTCAGCTACCACCTCACCCCCGGCGGCTTCATCTTCGACGCCTCGGCTCGCGCGCTGGGCTGTGCGGTGATCCCCGCCGGTCCCGGCAACACCGAGCAGCAATTCGAGCTGATCGAGGCCTATCGTCCTGTCGGCTACAGCGGCACCCCCGATTTCCTCAAGATCCTACTCGATGCCGCGGCAACGGCGAGCCGCGATGTCTCCTCGATCAAGCGCGCACTGGTTTCGGGCGCCGCCTTCCCGCCCTCGCTCCAGGCCGAGATCAAGGCGCGCGGCATCGACGCCTACCAGGCCTTCGGCACCGCCGATCTCGGCATCATCGCGTTTGAGACCGAGGAGCGCGAGGGCATGGTCGTGAACGAGGACCTGATCATGGAGATCGTCAAGCCCGGCACCGGCGATCCCGTCTCCCCCGGCGACGTCGGCGAGATCGTGGTGACCTCGCTCGATCCCCACTATCCCTGGATCCGGCTTGCGCTCGGCGACCTCACCGCGGCGATGCCGGGCTCGAGCAAATGCGGTCGTACCAACATGCGCATCAAAGGCTGGATGGGCCGCGCCGACCAGACCACCAAGGTCAAGGGCATGTTCGTCCGCCCCGAGCAGGTCGCCGAGATTGGCAAGCGCCATCCCGCGCTCGGCAGATTGCGGCTCGTCGTCACGCGCCAGGGCGAGAGCGACGCGATGACGCTGAAGGCCGAGACCTGCGCATCGAGTGACGCACTACGCGAGGAGATCGCGAGCACACTGCGCACGGTGACAAAACTGGGGGGCGCCATTGAGCTGGTGAGCCCCGGCGCACTGCCGAACGATGGCAAGGTGATCGCGGACGAGCGGTGACACTGCCAACGACTCGATTCGGGAATTAACAGGGCAAACCTGCAAAATGGCCGCGTTCGTCCGGGACAAAGGCCGCGAGAACCAACGGAAAACAATTGCTTGATCGGACAAATTCCCGTTGACCGCCAGCGGGAAAATCCTCGCGAAATGACGGGAAACTGACGCCCGAGACGCGAATCGCGGCCGACTGCGCGATTTCGTGGAGGCTCAGGCTGCGCCGATTGCTGCGCGCGGCTATTTGGGGAACATAGGAACACCAAGGAATCAACGATTCGAGCGCGCAGCGCGATGGCAAAGGGACGTTCGTGGAGCGTGGAGACCGACGCAAGGTTGAGGGCCTTGGCCGCCACGAGCAGATCCGCCGCGGAAATCAGCACCGAACTTGGGCGCAGCACGTCCTCGGTCCGTAAACGCCGAAGCGCTGGCGATCGATCTTAAGAAGATCTCGTTGCGCCAGCGTCCATTGCATATTCCAACTTTCCTGGAGAGGGCAGCAATCTCGGCCATGGTAGCCGGACATCCCATCCCTGCGGTCGTCTGAATCCGCACTTGGATCCGACAACGGCAAACCACGAGCCGGTACAGGCTTACATATGAAGCCACCGAGACCGGCATCATGGCGGTGCGCCGCAAGATCCCGATCGAATCTGGATTGCTTGGGCGAACCGTTGGCCCTCCCCCTGCGGCTCACTCGCTCAACGCTGGTGAAGCGATATTGCAGCCTATCCCAGACTGGAAAGCTGCCGCGATCACCCTTAGTCAAAGTCTAGCGAACAGCGCAGGGAGCCGGACCGTTCGTCACTCCCCCGCATCGTGCCCAAAGTCAAATCTTGGCCCTAGAGAATTACGATACGAAACTCTTCGCTACCGACTTCTTCAATACCTGTCAGACCAGGAATTCGCCTGTATGGTGGTAGGTGTTGATGTAGGCCGTCAGAAAGGCATCGTTCGTGGCGAACTTCCCAACCAAGTCTGGATGTGCTTGTTCGTAGGCCGCGACATTGAAGCCGGCGCGGCTTCGACCTTCGGTCGCTCCATACGTGATGTAGTGAGCCGCACCAGCGTCATTGTTTGCGCCGTACGCATTCATGAGATCAGTGTACTGCGCGATGTAAGCTAATCCATCGAAGGTTGTCGTTCGGCCTTCCGCTGACCCATAATTTATGAAATGAGCTGCCCCAGCCTGTTCGTTAGCTCCAAAGGCATGGATGAGATCGCTATAGCTCGCAATGTAGTCGTAGCCGTCGAACGTCGTAGTACGCCCTTCTTGATTTCCATACTCGATAAAATGAAATGCGCCGGCGTCGCTATTCGCGCCAAAAGCTTTGATCAGGTCCGGGGAGCTGGCAATGTAGTCTAGTCCATTGAATGTAGTCGCGCGATTCTCGTTTATGCCATAATTGATGTAATGCTGGGCGCCAACGTCCTCGATCGTTTGCATGGACCCTGCGGCATGAAACGCGTTTATCAGATCTTGGAAGCTTGCAATGTAGTCTAAGCCATCGAATGTCTCTACACGCTGCTCAGTCGCTTCATATGTATGGAACCAATTTTGCATAGCGGCGAAATTCGAGCCAAAGGCGTGAATCAAATCCGGAAAACTTGCTTCGAAGTTTTGAATGTCGACAAAGTGGTTGGCACCGGACGCTGTGCTCGCATAGGTTAGATCATTGGCATGAAGCTGATGCGCCGGATCCGACGCCGTGACGTTCTCTGTCACGGCAAGGACGGCGGACGCCGTGCCGGTATTCCCTGCCGCATCAGTCGCTTTCGCGGTGATGTCGTGCGTCCCCTGCGCCAGCGCCGATGTCGCGATACTGAACACGCCAGTCGTCAGGTCCGCAGTGCCCGTGCCAAGCACGGTCGTGCCGTTGCTATCATACAGTGTCACTGTGCTGCCGTGCTCGGCCGTGCCGTCGATCTTCACCTGCGGAAAGTTGGTGATGCGATCGCCGATCGTGCCGCTGTCCGTCGTCGCGTCGAGGGACAGGCCGGTTGGCGGGACCGGCGCCGTGGCGTCCTCTGTCACCGCAAGGACCGCGGACGCCGTGCCGATATTCCCTGCCGCATCGATCGCTTTCGCGGTGATGTCGTGCGTCCCCTGCGCCAGCGCCGATGTCGCGATACTGAACGCGCCAGTCGTCAGGTCCGCAGTGCCCGTGCCAAGCACGGTCGTGCCGTTGCTATCATACAGCGTCACTGTGCTGCCGTGCTCGGCCGAGCCGTCGATCTTGACGTGCGGAAAGTTGGTGATGCCATCGCCGATCGTACCGCTGTCCGTCATCGCGTCGAGCGACAGGCCAGTCGGCGGAGCCGGCGCCGTGGCGTCCTCCGTCACGACAAGGACGGCAGACGGAGTGCTCGTATTCCCCCACGCATCGGTCGCTTTCGCGGTGATATTGTGCGTCCCCTCGGCTAGCGCCGATGTCGTAATACTGAACGCGCCAGCCGTCAGGTCCGCGGTGCCCGTGCCAAGCACGGTCGTGCCATTGCTATCATACAGCGTCACCGCGCTGCCGCGCTCGGCCGTGCCGTCGATCTTGACGTGCGGAAAGTTGGTGATGCCATCGCCGATCGTACCGCTGTCCGTCGTCGCGTCGAGCGACAGGCCGGTCGGTGCGACCGGCGGCGTCGTATCCGGATGGACGCTGACCTGAGCTACTGCCGTTTGCCACCATCCGGTGGCGACATATTCATTCGATATCCAGAACCCGTTCGGATTGTTCGGATCGGCGATGGCGGTCGAATAGGTGCCCCAGCGCTGGTCGTTCAGAGCGCCGGAATCGAAAAACGCAGTGCTCGCCTGGTAAAGCGTCGGCGCGCTGAAGGCGGAAGCGCCGGCGCCGAGCGCCATATAATAGTCGGAAGGGTACATGTTCGGCCCGGAGGCCGAAAAATTGATGAGCACGTCGCCGCCCTGGTCGACCGCAATCGAAGGGTTGAATACGGCGACACCCGTGCCGATGGACGCGCCGGAAATGACGTTCCCGATGACGTATTGCGGATTCGTGGGATCGGTGACATCGAGCTTGAACCACTCGATTTCCGCGGGCGCCCCCGCGCTCGGCATGACTTCGCTTACGCCATAGACGTAGTTGTGTCCTCCGGAGGAGCTGTAGGCAAGGCTTTGGAGGCGCCCGTCGCCAATGTCGAGCGTCTTGGTCGTGCCCAACTGCGCGGCGGTGAAGTTGTTTCCGCCCCCTCCCACATCGGCATCGCCAAGATAGAGCGTTTGGGTCCCGCTGAAGCCGTGGGTCGGATCGTAGGTTTGATATGTGAGCCCTGTCTCCCTGCCGGTCGAATAGGTGCTCAAATAGTAGGTTTCCCCGTTGTCGCCGGCGATATTGCGCGCGATACCGCCGGTCGGTGACACGCTTTGGCTGGCGTCGGGCGTGATCGCCGTGTTTCCAGCGGCTATGACGCTGCTTTCGTTGACGACGAATTCGCCGTTGTTGTAGCCGCCTCCCGCGTCGAGATATTCGGGCGTGGAGATGTAGATCTTGCCGTTGCTGACCGACAGATAGGGCATGTCCGCTTGGGTCGTGGTGCCGCTGGACGTGTCGATCGAAGCCAGATGCCAGCCGTGGTTCGGATCGCTATCGATCGACACGGCGACATCGATATTGGTGGCGAAATTCCCGGTTCCCGGCTGGAAATTTTCCGCGACAATCACATAGTGGCCGGTCGAACTGTCATAGGCGACGCGCGCGTCGAGCAACCTGTTGTCGAGCGTGGCGCCAAGCGCCGAGAACAAGGTGGACAATGATCCGTTGGGTACGATTGGATTGCCGCTGAGGTCGGTTATCTCGTAGTGCGTGGTCTCCGCGGTGAGAATGTCATTCGGCCCTACCGCCAACGCATTTTGGGGCGGAGTGTTGGTCCGATCGGACAATCCGGAAAATGAATGGTCGACCGAGGTGGACGACGTCGGTGGCGTCGCCGAATAGAAGTTGAGCGCCGGCACGCCGGCGCTGGCGCCGATCGGCGCAGCGCCGTAAAGGCTTTCGATCGTGGCGAGCAAGGAATAGGGATCGGCCGGCGAGTCGTTGACGACCCCGGCCGGAACTCCCGCGCCGACGACGATCGCCGCAACGTGATCGGGGTAGGTCACCGCTGGATTGGTGTTGTTTTCGTCGAAGGTGACGATCAGCAGCGAATTGTTGGCCTGCGCCCAGGCAACGTAGGCGGAGAGATTGGCCTGGACCCAGGCATCGCCCGCCGGAATCCCGCCGCCATTGTCGCTCGTCGGCGTCATGTTGTCGGCGTCGTTGGGGGAAACAAAGGAGACGGTCGGAAGGTTGGCGAAGCCGGCCGCGGTCTGAGGAAAGGCGCTGAAATCGTGGCCGTCATTGGCCGAATTGGCGAAGTCGATCCAAGGTTGGCGTTCGGGGGCCGCCGTGGTTTCGGCGTAACCGCCGAAGGTGTAACCGTGCGCGGCGAGCGTGCTCGCCAACGTCGGGACGCTGGCCGGAAGCTGGGTAACGGCGCCGTTGGTGGTGACGCCCTGCGTCGAGCCGGAGAACAGGGCAATGTAATTGGGCTGACTCGGATGGGTCACACCGTAGTCGTTGGTGAGCAGCATCCCCTGAGTGACCAGCGAGTTCAGGTAAGGCGCCTGGGGATTACCTATGATGTCGGAGTAGTTCTCGTTTTCCAGGGAAAGGACGACAATGTGGCTCGGAGTCACGGTCATGATCGTCAGGCCTCCCTTGCGGTTCGAGGCGCGCAACCTTTGAAGCGTGGGAGACCGCGGTGCCTGTTGGTCGATCGAGCAGGTTCCAAGACGACCACTGCAGTCTCGGAACGCGGGGTACTTGGCATCCGCATGAATTCCCCTCCGGAGTGCGGCAATACAGATTTAAGCGCGCCGCTGCCGCGGTCCGTCGGCCTCTTCAAACGGTTGATGACAGAAAGCCCCGACTCGCTGAATCAGACGCGACGAACTGCGATTTCGCCTCAATCGTCGCTGAGTTCGCCTGTCGAGCCAATGGCTCTGAGGGGGTACCCCAATCTCATGACGGCCGGCAGCGTCAAGTGCATCGCCCCTCCCGCATCGGATCAAAAGTCAGCTCGGCGCGCTGATTATTCAGCCCACATGGAGGTCACTCCACCCAAAACCGCTAGACCATTGCGATTCTCCATCAGAGCATGGCCTCTATAGCTCAGCCTGGCCGTCACCCTTCTTGTCGAGCCACGACTCGGATTCGGTCGTGCTCGCATGGGTCTCGTTGGATCGCTTCTCCTTGTGGAAGCTGCGCTCGGCATTGCGTCCCGGACCGTCATCGTCTTTGTCGCTGCCATCCTTCTTCCGTAAGCTCTTGATCGAAGCCAGGCTTCAATCAGCGTACCGTCCACCGAAAAATGATCGCTCGATAGCAGACTCTTGACCTTTGGCTGCGCCAAAAGCGCGTTCAGGAACTTGGGCGCAATCTCGCCCTCAAGCGGCGACGTTGGCTGGTCGAGCGGCTGGCCGCGCCGCGGTCCCAGCATCTCCTCCATCTTCTCGATGAAGATGCGCTCCTGTCGACATGGTTGGCATCGCTCCGAACTTGCAAGATATGGCCGAATTCTACACTCTTCAGAATGCCCGGGACTGGCAGCTCGATCCGATTGCCGCGACGGACATCGAAACCAGGCTCGCTTCGTACGGTTTTGATCAACACACGGTCAGCATGGAGGTCTATGTCCAGGCTCGCGAGGCGTTCTCAATCTTTGAAGCTTTGCTGAATAGCACTCAGCTTCGACGCCTCCTGTTGCTGAAAGAGCTCAATAACTTTCGACGAGATCGGTCGGAACGGATATTCCCCCGCCAACCGGCTCAAGAGGGCCTCTCGCCGACCGAAATTTCACTCACCGCTCGCAGGTGAGGGCGAATTATCGTCAAATCGCACCCAAGTGCGACCGCCCTTTTCGCGCCAAGAATTGGATGCGATAATCCCCCTCAGGGGGTCACCATTGCCCGCGAATTTGCATGCTGACGGCCGAGAAGGCGTTCTGGCGCTGCGTCCAGACCGGCGAAGCCCCCCACCTGTTTGGAATCGAAACGCCCGGCCCGCGGCTGGAGGCCATCAAGGGGTCAACAGGGCTGGATCGAACTCCTGGGCGGAGCTTGCAGCAACCTATCTTCGTACGGGGATCACGAGCTGGCGAAGGCGGAGTTGAAGAAGCTCGTGCCGGAAGATGCCAGGGAGGCGATCGAACACGGCCTCAAGGCCAAGCGCTCCAAATCGGGCGCGATCAGTTTTGATCCCGTTCAGGGAGAGATGACCCATGCACACGTCCAGTGAGCGCATCGGCGCAATCGCGGCAGCGTTAGCCAAAGCGCAGGCCGACCTGACCAATCCCGAAAAGACCTTGACCGCCACGATCCGTTCCCCGTTTCCGCGCGAGAACGACAGAATCTTCCGCTACGCCTCACTTGCCAGCGGGCTCGACATCGTCCGCAAGGCGCTCGGCCAGCAGGAGATCGCGACGATTCAGACGACCCGTACCGAAACCGTCACCGGATACATACATCTCACCACCTTGCTGGCTCACTCGTCCGGAGAATGGATTTCTTCGGACTTGCCCGTTTGCGCCAGCAAGGACGCTGAGGCGGTGCCGCACCGGATGGGCGCAGCTCTGACTTACGCCCGGCGCTACGCGCTCTTTGCCTTGGTCGGCATCGCAGGAGAAGATGATCTCGATGCGCCGGACGCGATCGCTGGCCCGCCAGCGGCGATCGAACCACAACCCTCCTTAGGATCGAAGGGAAAGCCCGTCAGGGGCGTTTTGAACCGACCACCGGTGCTGCGGGCAAGACTCCGCTAAGCTGCGCGAGCGGCTGCTCGGACAAACAAGCTCCCTTGCGACAGGCGAGGAACTGCTCGCCTGGACCATGACCAGCCTTCCTGTCAAGAACACCCTGATGGAGGCGGATGCCCGCATCGTCGAGGCCGCCTACCAAGTAAGGCTGGAAGCAACCGTCCTTCCCGCCGCCGATTTAGAGCAAGGATCCTCCACGGAATTGGAGCAGAGACCAGTGGCGGAATCTACTCAAGCGAGCGCAGCCGCCAGCTCTTCTGGGCAAGACGCGTGTCCGCCGGACGGCGGCCAAGATATCGGACTCGCCTTCCCCAAGGATCCGCCGCGCAAGCGAAGCAAGGCCCACCTGCTGTTTATCCGGGGACAACCGTGCCCTCGTCTGCAAGCGAGCTCCATCCGATGCTCACCATGTGAGGTTCGCCCAACCGAGAACTTTGGGCCGCAAGGTCAGTGACGAGTTCACGGTCCCCTTTGCCGCTCCCACCACCAGCAACTGCACCGTCACGGCAATGAGAAGGCTTGGTGGGCCGACATGCAGATCGCGCCTTTGCCGGTCGCTAAAATGTTATGGGCGGCAAGCCCGTTTCGCGAGACTGCCAACACGGAGATCGTCAGCAATAGCCATCCCCCAACTCTCAACCCAAGGCCCCTCTGCGACGACGGCGCGACCAAGGGGCTTAGGACGCGCTTTACAAACAAGCGCCGTAGGCAAAAAATATACATAATCCAATCTTCTTGGACTCAAGCCTTGGCATGGCATGGACGAATCGCCGGAACCAAGGGGCCAGCCGACTCACTATTTGGGCCAACAGCAGGTCGATTCGGGCCAACAGCAGGTCGTCCAAAAGCACCGTTTCGCGGCGACGTCCATCTTGTAGAGAGCTTGTGATCCCCAAAATGCTGCGGATTGATTTCCAGCAGTGCTTGTATTCACCTCTCTCAGGGGCGCTCTGGACAATGCCGCTCCATAATTCACGCGCATCCAAGCGCACCCGGAGGTCGCGGGCAAGGGTCTTGCTATGGATAGCAGGCGCGCGAGTATCTTATTGCACGAGCGCTTCGAAGGTACTACCGCTTTCGCGAACAATCGCGTCGAATACCGTTTCTCCTTTTATCGACGGCTGCTTCGGCACCGTGTGCAGACAATCAAACGCGTAAAATTCTCCTTTTATCGACGAAAATATTTGTCTCGGCAGCGCTGCTGTTCCTTGCGCTTCGCAAGATCAATTTCAGCGACCTCGTGTCGCGCCTCGAGGCTGAAAGCGTCGGTTGGGTATTGCCCGCAATCGCCATCGCGCTGCTTCAGATCGTGCTTAGCGCGCTGCACTGACACGGGATTACCGCCGAATGCGGCTCGCCACTGACAACCACGCAAGCTCTGCGGTTCAATCTGATCGGTTCATTTTTCAATCAGACGCTGCCCTCATCGATTGGCGGCGATGCCGTCCGGATATTGCTCGTACAACGGAGCGGCAACCACTGGCGGGCTGCCGGCTGTTCGGTCTTTGTCGACCACGCGATCGGTCTGATCGCCCTGGCAATCATCGTCGTGGCAAGCCTCCCCTGGAGTTATGAACTCATTACAGACACCAAAGGCCGCTACGGTCTACTTCTGATCGACTTCGCCGCCCTCGCGGGCGGCCTTGGATTTCTCATCTTTGGCCGGCTTCCCTGGCCATGGTTGAGCACGCGATGGCAGACGAAGGGATATTTTCGCCTGCTCGGTGATTGCGAACCGGTTGCTTTTCGGCAGGCAACGCGGACCGAGGATCGTTGTCCTGTCGCTGCTGATTCACTTGCTGACCGTGACCATGGCTTGATGTGTGGTCCGCTCGATCGACGCGCCCGTTTCATATGTGCAGGTTTTTGTACTTATTCCGCCCGTGGTGCTCATTACCATGATTCCGATATCGATCGCCGGCTGGGGCGTGCGGGAAGCAACGATGGCCTGGCCTTTGGCTATGCCGGTTCATGACCAGCGAAGGCGTCAACATCTCGCTGCTGTTTGGCGCCGTGTCCTTCCTGGTCGGAATTTTAGGGACTGGGCTGGATTCTGAGCTTCGAGAAGACCGAAGTAGCTGTTCCCCTGGAGGCTTCTGAACAGAGCCGATAATGGTTTCCCGATCTCGCCCTGCCTTGTGAAGCGAACCAAGTTGTTCCGGCAACCATCCGGGTGCTGACGCGATCACGCTACGGGGCAGCCACAAACTGCTCTGGGTGGGCTCGATCCGATCGCCAGCGGCCTGTCGCGGGGTACGAACCGCGGCAGGCCATTCCTCACGGAACAGGTCAAGGATAAACGATCGCGCTATTACAAGGGTGCTCCATCTTCGCTCTGGAATCGGTTGCGGCTATCGCGAAAAAATTTGTCACTAAACCACGGCGCCGCGCTCTAGTTGATTGACAGGACGCCAGTTTTACCCTCATTGCCGCGGCATGGAGCTTCATGCTAAGGTTGCCCGAATGAAAGCCTCGGTTGCGCAGGACAAACAGAAGGAAATAGATTTCTTCGACGGCCACGCCGCCGCTGACAGCTATGACGTTTTCACGCCCGAGAGCAATATGCGGTTGATCGAGACGTGCGCGCGGCTGGCCAGGTTGAACCCGGGGGCGCGGATCGCAGATCTGGGTTGCGGCTCCGGCGTCTTCACCGACCTATTGCGGCAGCAAAGTTATAATCCGGTCGGTCTTGACATTAGTCCGAAACTCATCGCCTTGGGTCGAGCCAAGTATCCAAGTGTCGAATTTCTCGAAGGTGACGTCGAGCATCTGCCGTTTCCCACCGCGAGCCTGGACGGAGTATTGCTTAGTGGACTGGTGCACCATCTTCCCGATCCCACGCGTTGCGCGGCCGAAGCGTTCCGCGTCCTGAAACCGGGCGGCTCTTTCGTCGCGTTTGACCCAAACCGCTTGAACCCGTTCATGTATCTGTATCGCGACCGTTCCTCGCCGTTTTACAGTTCGGTCGGCGTAACCGAAAACGAGCGACCGGTACTCGCGTATCAAATCGCGGCAGTGTTTCGGCGATCGGGGTTCAAAGTCGGCACGGATTATATCTCCGATCTGAGCTATCGCTACCTGGCTTCTTCAAAGCTGCGTTGGCTCTTGCCCGCCTACAATGCAATTGACCGCGTCGTGTTCGCGCCAAATTTCATGAAACCATTGCGTTCGTTCGTCCTAACCTATGGTGAAAAGCCGTGACCGTCGCCGATCTTCCCGCTTCCGCCCGCAAGACCGACACCCAGACTGCCGATTTAACCGTTATCGGCGGTGCCGGACATGTCGGCATTCCGCTCGTGCTGTCCTTCGCCGCGAAGGGATTGACCGTCAACGTCAACGACTTGAATCGGGACAGTCTCGCCGCGCTCAAGGCGGGCCGCCTTCCCTTCATTGAATATGGCGCCGAAGAGGTTCTAACCAACGCGGTCCGTGACAAGCGCCTGATCTTCACCAGCAAGCCGAGCGAGATTTCGAATTCGGGGCCGGTCATTGTTACCATCGGCACGCCGGTCGACGAGTTTCTCAATCCGGAACGACATGTCGTCCAGAAATGTATCGACGTTCTGCTGCCGTATCTTCGCGATGGGCAGCTCCTTGTGTTGCGCTCGACGCTCTATCCTGGAACCACCGACTGGATCAACGAGCATCTCAAGCGGATGGGCCGCAGCCTCAAGGTGGCGTTTTGCCCGGAACGGATCGTGCAAGGTTACGGCATCGAGGAATTAGCCCGGATGCCGCAGATCATCAGTGGCACCACTCCGGAGGCCGCGGAAGAAGCCGCGGCACTTTTCCGTTCCATCGCGCCGGAGATCGTGGTGCTGGATCCGATTGAGGCCGAGTTCGCAAAACTGTTCGGCAACGCTTACCGTTACATAGAGTTTGCGGTGACCAATCAGTTCTATCTGATCGCCAAGTCGGCTGGACTCGACTACCAGCGTATCCTGAAGGCGATGAAGTACAATTACCCCCGCGCCAGGAACATTCCGAAGCCAGGATATGCGGCGGGGCCATGTCTGATGAAGGACACGATGCAGCTGACGGCGTTTGCCCGCAACGAGTTCACGCTCGGTAACGCCGCGATGCTGGTCAATGAGGGCCTGCCGCTGCATATCGTCAGTGACCTGCGTCACCGTTACGACCTTCGCAAGATGACAGTTGGTCTGCTGGGCATGGCGTTCAAGTCCGAGATCGACGACGTGCGCGCCTCGTTGAGCTACAAGTTCAAGAAGGTGTTGAACGGCTATGCGCACGACGTTCTGACCACCGATCCGTTCGTGACCACCGATCCTGAGCTGCTGCCGCTCGACGAGGTGATCGCACGCAGCGATGTTCTGATCCTCTGCACGCCGCACGACAGCTACAAGACCGCCGACCTGAAGGGCAAACCGGTGGTCGATGTGTGGGGAATGCTTGAGAACGCCAACCTGATTCCCTAAGAGCGTCTTGAGCGAAGCACGCCCTTACGCTCTTGTCCCAAGCGTGGACACTATTTCGCGTGAAGACAGCAGAACAAGACATGGAGCGGGTCAATAGGGCCAATTCTGCCTCTTCTTGGCTCGATCGATGACCTTGCTCCCCGACCGCCGACCGGTAACTTAATTGATCGTAAAGAGCGCCAATCGATGGACCCTCAGCTCGACGTCGTCATTCCCGTTTACAATGAGGGTTCGAACATTCTCGCCACCCTCGGGTCACTGGCCCGCGAGGTCAAAACGCCGACCCGCGTGCTGATCTGCTACGACACCGACGAAGACGACACGCTGCCCGCGGTGCGTAACAATCCGGAGGTCTACGCCGGCATCGAAGTCAAGTTTGTCCGCAATCCAACGCGCGGGGCGCATGGCGCCGTGATGGCCGGCTTTACCGCCAGCACCGCTCCGATCATCGTGGCCTTACCCGCCGACGACGATTTCAATGCTGGAATCATCGATTCCATGGTCGCCCTGGTGCGCGAGGGCTGTGACGTGGTTTGCGCCAGCCGCTTCCTGCCTGGCGGTACGATGAAAGGTTGTCCCTGGCCGAAGGCCGTACTGGTGCGGACGGCCGCGTTTACGCTGAACCATGTTGCGGCGCTTCCGACCAAGGATCCGACCAGCGGATTCCGCATGTTCTCGCGCCGCGTCATCGAACAGATCGAGGTCGAGTCCGACAAGGGATTTTGTTACAGCATCGAGTTGCTGGTGAAGGCGCACAGGTTGGGCTGGCGTATCGGCGAGGTTCCCGCACTCTGGTACGAGCGGCAGCACGGCTCCAGCAGATTTCGCGTGCTGAAATGGCTGCCTGCCTATCTGCGCTGGTTCCGATATGCGTTCGCCACCACCTATCTGCGCCGATCGCCCGAAACCGTCACCATGCAATCCAAATCGATCTGAAGAAATTGACGCATGTCTGATCAATGGCCGAAAGTTCGATCCCGCCAGACCGTCACGATGTCGCCATGGGTGAAGATCATCGCGCGCGAGATCGAATTTTCGCCGGGCGGCCCGACGCAAATCTATCACGCGGTCGATCAGTCGGACTATCTCGCGATCGTCGCGCGCACGCCGGACGGCCGATTCCCGATTGTCCGGCAATACCGACCGGCACTGGAATCGTTTACCTGGGAGCTGCCGGCCGGGATGGCCGAGCCCGGCGAGGATTTCGCGGAGGGCTGCCGACGCGAATTGCTCGAGGAAACCGGCTATCCGACACGCGCCATTCATCCACTGGGGACGGCCGCCTCCTGCAGCGCGCGCCTCAGCAACCGTATTCATTCCTTTTTCCTGGAAACGGGCGAGCGTATCGACGACTTCACACCTGAGCCCGGTCTCACCGTTGAATTGGCCACGCCATCCGAACTGGTGCGCATGATCAAATCCGGCGAGTTCGTTCTGCAACTGCATCTCGGCGCGCTGCTGCTTGCGGAGCTGCGATCCTTCATCACGCTGAGAGTGTAGCTGCCACGTTGATCTTTTGAGCGCGTACTCACGCGAGTCAGACTATGTCGGTATTGGGCCGACGCCGTTGAGGCACCCGGGGAGTTTTAGTGATACGCATTGGAATTGTCGGCTGCAACTACGGCCGCCTCGTCCATCTTCCCGCCTTTCGCCTGGACCGGCGCTGCGAGGTGGTCGCGCTTGCCGGGAGCAACGTCGCGCGCACCGCCGAGCTCGCGCGTGCCGCGAACATCCCGTTTTCGTTCGGCAACTGGACAGACCTTGTCGAGCACCCGGACGTCGATGCCGTCACCATCGCGGCCCCACCGAGCCTGCAGCCGGCGATCGCCATCCGCGCCCTCGAACTCTGCAAGCCGGTGTTCGCCGAAAAGCCTATGGCCGCCGATCTAGCCGGCGCCGAAGCGATGGCCCGGGCCGCGCTGACCAGCGGCCGGACCACCATGGTAGATTTCAATTTTTCCGCGATCCTGGCATGGCGCAAGGCGAAAACGCTGCTGGATGAAGGTGCGATTGGCCGCTTGCGCCATGTCGCGGTCAACTGGAACGTTGAGAACTACGGCACCCGAATGCGGATCAAGAACTGGAAGGCGCTAGGCGAGGTTGGCGGCGGTGCGCTGGGAAACTTCGTCAGCCACAGTTTCTATTACCTCGAATGGCTGTGCGGCCCGATCACCCGATTATCGGCGCGGCTGTCGGGCCTACCCGACGAGCCGGCGATGGAAACCAATGCCAGCGTCAGTATGGCGTTTCAGTCGGGTGCCGCCGGCAGCCTCGCCATGAGTTGTGCCTCCTATCTCGGCTCTGGCCATCGGCTCGAATTCTACGGCGAGGACGGAACCCTGACGTTGATCAACGAGACGCCGGACTACATGCGTGGCTTCAGACTGAGTCTCGCGCGGCGCCCGGCGACGGCGCTGGCCCTTTTTGAAGTCGATGATCCCGTAGACCGCAGTTTCCCGGAGGACGGCCGGATCGCGCCGGTCTCCCGCCTCGCCGCCGGCTTCCTCGACGCGATCGAGCAAGGAAGGCGCGCGGTCCCTGGTTTTGCCGAAGCCTATCGCGTTCAAGCCTTGCTCGATGCCGCCCGCCGTGCAAATAACGGCGGCTGCTGGCTCGATACCGGGCCTGAAGTCAAGGAGGAGCGGGCTTGAGTTCTATTCTAGTCACCGGCGGCAGCGGCTTCATCGGCTCCGCACTTGTGAAAGCGCTGGTGAAAGACGGCTATGCCGTGCGTGTGCTCGACGACAATTCGCGCGGCGCGCCGCGCCGGTTAAAAGAGGTCGAAGGCGACATCGAATTCATAGGTGGTGACATCCGCGATGCCGCGGTGGTGGCGCGCGCGGTGCGCGGCATGGACGAGGTGCACCATCTAGCCTTCGTCAATGGCACCGAGTTTTTCTACAGCGCACCCGAGCTGGTGCTCGATGTCGGCGTCAAGGGCATGATCAACGTGATCGATGCCTGCCGGAGCGAAAACGTTCGCTCGCTGGTGCTGGCGTCAAGCTCGGAAGTGTATCAAACGCCGCCGCACGTGCCGACCGACGAAAGCGCGCCGCTGATGGTGCCCGATGTAACCAATCCGCGCTATTCTTACGGCGGCGGCAAGATCATCAGCGAGCTGATGGCGCTCAATTATGGTCGCAAGTTCTTCGACCGCGTGCTGATCTTCCGGCCGCATAACGTCTATGGCCCCGACATGGGCTGGGAGCATGTGGTTCCACAATTCGCAAAGCGAATTAAAGATGTCGCAGCTAAGCATCCCGCCGGCAAACTGCCGTTCGAGATGCAGGGCAACGGGCAGCAGACCCGCAGCTTCTGCCATGTCGACGATCTGGTCGCCGGGGTACTTATGATGCGCGACAAGGGCGAACATCTCGGCATCTATCATGTCGGTACCACCGAGGAGATCACGATCGCCGATCTCGCCAGCCGCGTGGCGACGCATGGCGGCCGTGAGATCGAGCTGATCGAAAAGCCCGGGCCGGCGGGCGGCACAGAGCGCCGATGTCCAGATATCGCGAAACTCACCAAGCTCGGCTACCAGCCAAAGGTGCCGCTGGCTCAGGGTCTCGGTCCGACCGTCGACTGGTACTGGGCCAACGACAATCTGGCGCCCAAACATTGATCCCGTTTCATAAGTCATCGTCCGTCAGGAGGTTTTTCATGTTTCCAACCAAAATTGCGCGTGGCGCCGGTAGCGGCGGAAGTGTTCCCGTCGAGTGCTGCCAGATCTGTGGCCATGAGCCCCTTGAGACGGTGCTGTCGCTTGGCTACATGCCGCCGGTCAACCAGATGGTCGCGATTGGCGCGACCCAGAAGCAGCAGATCTGGTTTCCAACCAACCTGATGTATTGCCCGAGCTGCGAACTGGTGCAGCTTGGCGTCGCCGTCGACCCTGTCATCATCTTCCCGCCGGAGTATCCCTACACCAGCGGCATGACGCGGATCCTGCGCGAGAACTTCGCCAACCTCTATGCCGAGTCCTCGAAGATGCTCGACCTCACCAAGGACGATATGGTGATCGACATTGGCTCCAATGATGGCACACTGATCTCGAACTTCCAGAAGGGCGGCCATCGCGTCCTTGGCATTGAGCCGACCGACGTTGCCAAGATCGCCAACGACCGCGGCATCCCGACCCTGCAGCGCTACTTCTCCAAGGACGTCGCCAGAGAGGTCAAGGAAAAGCACGGTGCCGCCAAGGTCATCACCGCGGCCAATTGCTTCGCCCATATCGAGGACGTCCACGCTATCGTAGAAGGCATCGTCGAGATGCTAGCGCCGGACGGCGTGTTCATCTCGGAATCGCATTACTTGATCGGCCTGCTCGACGATCTGCAATACGACACCGTCTACCACGAGCATCTGCGCCACTACACCGTCGGCAGCCTCGCCTACCTGCTCGGCATGCACGGGCTGGAAGTTTTCCACGCCACTAAGATCCCGACCCATGGCGGATCGATCCGCGTCTATGCCGCGCGCAAGGGCACCCATCCGGTGCAGCCGAGCGTCAAGGAACTGCTCGACAGCGAGCCGGTCGGCGAAGCGATGCGCAAGCGCCTCGCCACCTTCCGCCACGACGTCATGCTCTCAAAGGAGCGGCTTCACGCGCTTATCCGCGACGTGAAGGAAAAGGGCGGTCGCATTTGCGGCATCAGCGCGCCGTCGCGCGCCTCGACACTGGTGAATTATGTCGGCCTTGACTCCAGCATCCTCGACTATGTCTGCGAAATCGAAGGTTCGCTCAAGATCGGCAAGTGCATGCCGGGCACGCTGATCCCGGTGGTCGAAGAGAGCCGCATGTTCGAGGATCAACCCGACTGCGCTATCATCCTGTCCTGGCACATTGCCAACGAACTCGCGCCCAAGCTGCGGGCAAAGGGCTACAAGGGCATGCTGGTGACGCCGCTGCCAGTGCCGAGGGTGCTGTAGACTTCTCAAGAGGGTGCTGTAGACTTCTCAACGCGCGATACTGCTAGCCAAAATCAGACAGAACAATCGAGCGACGCAGGAGTTGAGCGCGCCACTTTTCCCTCGCACGGCGATTAACAAGTTAACAGCTAAAGGGGACATCTTGCCGAGCGGCGGCCTGATCTTTGCCCATAGGGATACCCCTGCCCTTCGCATCGCCGTTCTGGTCTGTCGCCGCAAATTATAACATCGCGGCAATTCCTACGTTCCAGAAATGACAAGGATTGCCCCTGTTGCCTGTACTCTGAGACCGAACTTTGGATCGCTAGGAAGTAGAGTTTTCCGACGCCGAAGCTGCGCGCGAAAAGGCCATAAGGGCATGCTTGTAGTACCGCTGCCAGCGCCGAGGGTGCTGTAGACCTGTTAACGCAGTGCCGCGCAGTGCCCAGTGGTCCAGACCACGTTGTCCGCTTTCAAGGCGATCGATTTCAACAAGGTGTCCCATCTCAGTCTCGAATACAGACCGGCGCGGTACTACCCACGAACCGTCGGCACGCTAAACTATTCGATACGCAGGCTGATCGGCTGATCGCCACCTATCCCCAGCTGCACCCGTTGCTGATCGCGCCGTCATGAAGGCGACTGGATGGCTTTACGTGGAGTGGTTGCGTGGGATACGTTCCCGGCCGCTTTGGAGCGGGTAGGCATGTCCAACTTTGTCTTTTCGCGGCGTTTTCTCTGGGTCGCGGCGGCCACGTCAACAATCACAGCTGTCTACGGCCTTACCCTCGCAATCAGCTTTTGGCGCTCGTTTCCCTATTGGGATCAATGGCGCGCGGTCGTGATGTATCAAGCATGGACTGAACAACAAATGCCGCTCTGGCAATTCCTGCGCGACCATATTGTCGCCCAGCACAACGAGCATCGCGTTCCATTGACTGAGCTTGCCTTCTTGATCGACTTCATTGGCTTTTCGGGCACATCTGAGTTCATGTTCCCACTGTTGATCTTATCTTATATCGGGCTTGGGCTGGTGCTCGGGGTGGTCATTGCCTGCGACGCGACATTCTCCGAGTCGATGACCTGGATTGCGATCTCGCTGGCCTTTGTGCTGTCGCCCATTCAAATTGATAATCTAACACTGCCCTTTCATTTGCTATGGGCACTGTCTGGCCTGTTTTCCTTAGGGGCTTTCTATTGGACTGCAAAGCTTGCCATCGACAAATCTCCATGGCAATTCGCATTGTTAGCATGCGCCGCGACACTTTTGAGCGTCTACAACTCAGCCAACGGACTTGCTGCCGCAGGCATTGTAATACTCATGGCCGAGACGATGATAACTCACTGCGCGCCGAGAACTGCAATTGTGGCCACCGCAGTCATGTCGATCATGATCTATTTCGTCGGCTACTCAGCTCCTGAGTCGACTAAGTTCCATGCAATCTTAACATCGGCGACTGGACTCTATTATTTCATCGCATACTTCCTGGCGCTAGTCGGCGGGATCGCGGCACCGTTCGGACTGGTGGTTTCTCGCGTTGTCGGAGCTTTCGGTCTCTCCATGGCCATTCTTGTGTGGGCGCATGCCAGCCTGCGCGAAGATCTCGATGCCAAGACCATTTCTTTGCTTGCCCTGTTTTCTTGGGCCGCTATATCAGCATTGATGACGGCCGTTGGTCGGGGCGGAATCGGCGCCGAGCAGGCGCTTTGGTCGCGGTACGGAACCATAGTTGTGCTGTTTTGGTTACCCCTTATCGGGGCTATCTGGCGCATGACGCGAAATCGCCCGTTGTCAGCGGCGTGCATTCCTGCAGCCTTAGCTATCCTTGTGCTGACTTGCCTGTCCGGTCTCCCATTCGTCGCCGAGGCGCGGAGCCGCGCGGCGCTGATCGACAAGACTACGGACGACCTGCGGTCAGGACGACCTGATACGAGCGGCATCAATCCTCCTAACCTCGTTGATTTCCTACGGCGGCGTCACCTGTCGATATTTGTTGCTAACTGAACGCGGTCGTTTGTTCATGGATTGTGGACGGGAATCTTGGAATTGTTCCCGTTGATCTGGATGGTGAGACGGAGGTGCCGAGGGAAGTGCTGTGGCAGCACGTTGAGATTAATGCCGCTTGCGGTGATGATGCCCCAGCGCCGTTCACACCCGTTTGATTTGTACGCGGACACCCGAAATATCGAAAGCAGGCGTTACGCTATTGCCTGGAACGATCACACCGACCGCCGCGCAGTCTGTGTTGCTCAAACGGGCAACGGATCAAGAGCTTCTTTTGTGTAATCGCTACTTCTATAACGGCGTCCCTGTTGCCAGAGGGGTCTTTTTAGCGCGGCGACTGTGGGTCACTTGGGTTGTACCCACCTGGTTCCAGCGCGTTCCACCCCTACGTTGTCGTTAACTGCGGCTATCCCTGGCTTTCCAACGTTACTTCTGCCCTTACAGCAATCTCCGCCTCCAACTCGACTTCTACCGTACTTGAATCCGATGCGTCAGGAGCGTCGTACGCATCCGGTGTAAGCCGCAGGCTATTCGGGCGTCCAGCGCTTCAGCAGCTCTGGATTTTGTTTGTAAATTTGGATGAGCTCGATGAGGCGTTCAATGCCGAAGTCGGTGAACGCCTGGACACCATCATCGCCAACGCCATAGACCCATATGGCTCCGTCCTCGATCTCTATTTCATTGGCGACGTCTCGTAGCCAATCTTCGTTTTCGCCGAGGTCCTTGGCGACCTGGGTGATGGTGGTAAGCGCGAAGCCGATGCCCTGGCTTCAGAGTTAGATTGAATGTGCGAAGAAGCCTCCGGCTTGGAACGGAGGTTTGGATGGGATTGGACAGCAAAAAGGACGTCCATTTGGACGGCTCACCGTGAGGGCCGGTGAGCCGGCTGGAGGTCCTCGAAGGACCGTCGGAGCGCCGTGTGCGTTCGGAGGCTGAGAGAGCCCGGATTGTCGCCGAGAGTCTG
>NZ_JBEPRF010000024.1:0-128567 GCF_040548225.1 Bradyrhizobium sp. S3.12.5 | reverse complement strand
GCCTCCACCCGCATTCTCATGGATGCAAGATCACCTTGCCCATGGCCTGACGACCCGCAAGCACCTTCAATGCGTCGGCGGTCTGCGCCAGCGGGCGTGTGCGGTGACACACGCCTCCACCCGCATTCTCATGGATGCAAGATCACCTTGCCCATGGCCTGACGACCCGCAAGCACCTTCAATGCGTCGGCGGTCTGCGCCAGCGGGAAGGTGCGGTCGACGTGGGAGGAGATCTTTCCTTCCGCCGTCCACTTCACGAGCTTATCGAGATTGGCGCGGTTCTTCTCCGGATTCTGCCGGGTCCAGGCGCCCCAGAACACGCCACGGATGTCGCAGCCCTTCAGCAGCGCGAGGTTCAGCGGCATCTTCGGAATGTCGCCGGCGGCAAAGCCGATCACGAGGAAGCGGCCTTCCCAGGCGATCGAGCGCAGTGCCTGCTCGGCATACGCACCACCAACCGGATCGAAGATGATGTCGACGCCCTTGCCGCCGGTGAGTTTTCGCAAGCCTTCCTTCAGATCTTCCTTGCCGTAGTTGAGCGTGAGCTCGGCGCCATGCGCTTTGGCGAATTCGAGCTTCTCGTCCGACGAGGCGCAGGCGATCACCTTCAGGCCCATCAACTTGCCGAGCTCGCATGCAGCGAGGCCCGTGCCGCCGGCAGCACCAAGCACCGCGAGCGTCTCGCCCGGCTTCGGGCCGGCGCGATCTTCCAGCGCATGCAGCGCGGTGCCGTAGATGATGATGATGCCGGCCGCGCGGTCATGGTCGAGATTGTCGGGAATCTTCACGATCGTTGCCGCTGGCAACGCGATCTTTTCGCGCGCGCCGTTGTGGCCGCAGGAGGCGACCACGCGATCGCCGACCTTGAGGTCGGTGACACCGGGGCCGATACTCTCGATCACGCCCGAGACTTCAGCAGCCGGCGAGAACGGAAACGGCGGCTTGATCTGGTACTTGCCCTGAATCATCAGGATGTCGAAGAAGTTCAGCGCCGCCGCCTTGATCGCGATCACGGCTTCGCCGGGACCAGCCACCGGATCCGGCACATCGGCAAGCACGAGATCGTCGGGCTGGCAATATTGCGAGCAGAGGATGGCTTTCATGGCGGCACCTTCTTGAGAGAACTTGGCGTTTCAACGAATTATAGTTGGCCCGTTTCTGCCGGATTTAGCACGGCCCGACAATCCAGTTTCTTTGCCCAAAGCGATGCGCAGGCCTATCCTAACGTCATTGCGAGCGGAGCGAAGCAATCCAGAAACCGTACCGCGGAAATAGTCTGGATTGCTTCGCTGCGCTCGCAATGACGAAGCAAGAACAAAAAAGAAGGATTCAAACGATGTTTGAAACAGGTCTCCTCAGGGATAAACGCATTCTCATCACCGGTGGCGGCTCGGGCCTTGGTGCCGCGATGGGGCGCCGCTTCCTTGCACTTGGCGCCGCGCTCGTGATCTGCGGTCGCAAGCTCGACCGGCTGGAGGCAACCGCGAGCGAGATGCGCGCGCAGAGCAGCGGCAAGGTCACGACGATCGCGTGCGATGTTCGCGATGGTGTCGCCGTCGACGAGATGATGGATGCGATCTGGCGCGAGGCACCGCTCGACATCCTCGTCAACAATGCGGCCGCGACCTTCATCGCGCAGAGCGAGCATCTGTCATTCCGCGCAGCGGACGCGGTCCTGGCGCCGACCCTGCATGGCGCGATGTACTGCACGCTCGCCGCCGGCAAACGCTGGATCGACGGCAGGCACAACGGCGTCGTGCTCTCGATCCTCTCGACCTCGACCATCACCGGCCGGGCCTTCACTGTTCCCTCGGCGATGGCGAAGTCAGCGGTGCTGGCGATGACCAAAAGCCTCGCGGTCGAGTGGGGCCCGAAGGGCATCCGCACCGTCGCGATCGCGCCCGGACCGTTCCCGACCGCCGGTGCATCGGGCCAGCTTCGCCCCGAGGGCCGCGACGAGGGCTGGACCGCGCGAAATCCGATGGGGCGCACGGGCGAGCACAGCGAGCTCGCCGACCTCGCCAGCTTCCTGGTCTCGGACCGTGCCGGCTACATCAACGGTGAGATGGTGGTAATCGACGGTGGGGCGCATTTGCGCAGTTCCGGCGCCGAAGATTTGTTGCGCTGGACCGATGCACAATGGGCCGAGCAACGTGCCGCGCGGTCCAAAGGCTGACCCGCTAACTGCCTTCCCAAATTGAACTTTTCCGGCTATCCCTGCGACGGGGACAAAGCACGGCCGGGCCATCTTCCAGTCACAATATTGAGGGAACCACTCCAGCATGTGGCGGGTGCTGATTTTAGCTTTGATGACTGGCGTGACAGCCTGTGGAATCACCGGTTCCGCGCGGGCGCAGACGCCGCAACCGGCGCCGAAGGCTGCGGCAAAGCCGGCCGCTGCCGCCGCCAAGACGGCAGCCAAGCCCGAGGGCAAGCCGGTTGGTCCTGCCGCGGCGGTTGCGGGCGGCGCAGAGCCGACCCTGATCGGCCAGTTCGGCACCTGGGGCGCCTATTCGGCGGCGCCCAACGGCAAGAAGGTCTGCTTTGCGCTGGCAAAGCCGTCGTCGTCGAAGACCAATCCGCCGAACCGGCCACGCGATCCCGCCTATGCCTTCGTCTCGACCCGCCCGGCCGAGAAGGTGAACAACGAAGTCTCGGTCATGATCGGCTATGCGCTGAAGCCGGGCTCGGAATCCTCGGTCGAGGTCGGGGGCGCCGCGTTCGCCATGTATACGCAGGGCGACGGCCTCTGGATCAAGAATGCGGCCGAGGAGGAGCGGATGGTCGAGGCCATGCGCAAATCCGCCGATCTCGTGGTCAAGGGCGTCTCGGCCAAGGGGACGGAGACCACCGACACGTTCTCGCTGAAGGGCCTCGCCCAGGCGCTCGACCGGATTTCGCAAGACTGTCGACGATAAGACTGCCGACGATAAAATTGCAGGCGTTAAGGCTGCAGGCGGGATCACGGTCGCAATCGGCAGTTCCGGTTGCTATATAAGGCCGGTTCCAGATTTTCTTCCGTCATTCCGGGTTCGATGCGGCGCATCGCCCCGGAATCTCGAGGTTCCGGGTTCAGCTCCTCGAGCTGCCCTGGAACGACCAAGCCATTAGGTCCATTCAATGCAACCGACGACCGAGCCGCACAACGCAATCCTGGTGGAGAAGACTCCACTCGAAACCTATGTGCCGCCGGCGAAGCCATCGCTGATCGGTCTGTCGCGCACCGAGCTTGCCGATCGCCTCGGCGACATCGGCGTCGCGCCCGCGCAGCGCAAGATGCGCGTGCAGCAGCTGTGGCACTGGCTGTATTTCCGCGGCGCCCAGAGTTTCGACGACATGACCTCGATCTCGAAGGGCATTCGCGCTGAGCTCGCAGAGCATTTCACGGTCGATCGGCCCGAGGTCGTG
Source organism: Bradyrhizobium sp. S3.12.5 (assembly GCF_040548225.1). Classification (NCBI taxonomy): domain Bacteria; kingdom Pseudomonadati; phylum Pseudomonadota; class Alphaproteobacteria; order Hyphomicrobiales; family Nitrobacteraceae; genus Bradyrhizobium; species Bradyrhizobium sp. S3.12.5. Next base: position 125,159 of record NZ_JBEPRF010000024.1, on the reverse strand, counting down.
GCCGAGCAGATCTCCAACGACGGCACCCGCAAATGGCTGCTGCGGCTGCCGAGCGGCGACAATGTCGAGAAGGCGCATGAAGTCGAGTGCGTCTATATCCCCGAGACCGATCGCGGCACGCTCTGCGTCTCGTCACAGGTCGGCTGCACCTTGAATTGCTCGTTCTGCCACACCGGCACGCAGCGCCTGGTGCGCAATCTCACCGCCGGCGAGATCGTTGGCCAGATCATGGTGGCGCGCGATCGCCTCAATGATTGGGCCGATCGCGAGGACGGCACGCGCCGCGTCACCAACGTCGTGATGATGGGCATGGGCGAGCCGCTCTACAATTTCGATGCGGTGCGCGATGCGCTGCTGATCGTCGGCGACAATGAAGGCATCGGCATCTCCCGCCGCCGCATCACGTTGTCGACGTCGGGCGTGGTGCCGAACATCGTGCGCGCCGGCGAGGAGATCGGCGTCATGCTCGCGATCTCGCTGCATGCGGTGCGCGATGAGCTGCGCAACGAGCTGGTGCCGCTCAACCGCAAATACCCGATCAAGGAGCTGCTGCAGGCCTGCCGCGACTATCCCGGCGCCTCCAATGCACGCCGCATCACCTTCGAATATGTGATGCTTAAGGGCGTCAACGATTCGCTCGACGATGCAAAGCTGCTGGTCAAGCTGCTCAAGGGCATCCACGCCAAGATCAACCTGATCCCGTTCAATCCCTGGCCCGGCACGGCCTACGAATGCTCGGACTGGGACCAGATCGAAAAATTCTCCGAATACATCTTCAACGCCGGCTATTCCTCGCCGGTGCGCACCCCGCGTGGCCGCGACATCCTCGCCGCCTGCGGCCAGCTCAAGTCGGAGACGGAAAAGCTCAGCGCGCGCGAGCGCCAGGCGCTGCGCGCCATGGCGATGACGGATTGATGATGCGCGGCCGCGCTCTCGCATCCTCGTCATTGCGAGCGCAGCGAAGCAATCCAGAGTCTTTCCGCGGGGGCAGACTGGATTGCTGCGCTTCGCTCGCAATGACGGAGAGGGCAGTGTCATGTCCCTGATCGGTCGCCTCATCGTCATCTTCATCGGCTTCCTGGCAGCCTGCTTCGTCGGCGGGATGATCGTCGTAGTGGCGCTGCTGTTTCCGGAATTCTCCGATCTCGGTGCCGGGCCCGTCGACCAGGGCACGATCGACATTATGCTCGGCTTCGGCTTCATCTTCGTCTCCGGCTTTGCGCTGGTGCCGGCGGCTGTGATCGTCGCGATCACCGAAGCGCTCTACATCCGCAGTGCGCTTGCCTATGCCGTCGGCGGCGGCCTGGTCGGGCTCGCCTGCTATCTCGGCCTCGTTCCCTTCCACTCCGACACGTTGCAGTTCGAGGGCATCGTGCGGCGCCATCTGGAGATCATGACCGGCGCAGGCATCGTCGCCGGCGTGGTCTATTGGCTGATCGCCGGCCGCAACGCCGGCGCCTGGCGCCAGCCGTTGCCCCCGCGCCAGCCGCCTCCACCGCTGCCATTGAATTCAAGGCCGGATGCACAGTAATTCGTGCCGTCATTCCGGGGTTTTCATCCCCGTTCCACTCCGCTAAACCGCGCGCCATGAACCGGACTGGACTCTTCATCGCCCTGGCGCTGTGGCTCGTGATCGGGGTTATCTTCGGCCTCTATCCCGAGCTCGATCTCAAGCTCGCCGCGCTGTTCTTCGATCCCGGGACAAAAACCTTTCTGCTCAAGCTGAACGTCTGGGCCGGCATCGCGCGAGACGCTGCGATGTGGATCTCCTGGGCCTTGGTGCTGCCTTCGCTGGTCGCACTCGTGGTCAAGATGATCCGGCCCGATCGTCCCTTGATGGTGTCGGGGCGCGCGATCGTGTTCCTGCTGGCCACGATCATCCTGTCGGCCGGCATTCTCACCAACCTCACCTTCAAGTCCTATTGGGGCCGGCCGCGGCCGGTGGTGGTGACGGAGTTTGGCGGCGACCAGCAGTTCGTGGCGTGGTGGGATCCGCGCGGCGATTGTGCGCGCAATTGCTCGTTCTTCTCGGGCGAGGGTGCGACCGCGTTCTGGACGCTGGCGCCGGCTGCGCTCGCACCACCACCATGGCGGCCGCTTGCCTACGCCGGCGCGGTAGTGTTCGGCGCCGCGACCAGCGGGCTCCGCATGGCCTTTGGCGGGCACTTCTTCACCGATGTCGCGACCGCCGGTCTCGTCACCTTCGTCGTGATCTGGTTCGGCTACGCGCTGATCTACCGCTGGCCGCGGACCCGGTTTTCGGACGAGGCGGTCGATGCCGCCCTGACCCGGCTGAACATGCCCGCCTACCGGCTCCGCCAGCGCCTGTTCGGTGGCAAGACCGGTCCCGCAGCGTCGATTTGAGCCATTAAATGCGTGCTCAGGTCAGCGAAATTTGATATTCGCGCGGTCAAACCGCACAAGCTATCAGCCCCGCAAGACCCGATTGGAAGCGCCATGACCACGATCCTGAAAAGCCTGCCCAAGGGTGAGAAAGTCGGCATCGCGTTTTCGGGCGGCCTCGACACCAGCGCGGCGCTGCTCTGGATGAAGCAGAAGGGCGCGCGCTGCTACGCCTATACCGCCAATCTCGGCCAGCCTGACGAAGCCGATTACAACGAGATCCCGCGCAAGGCGGAGGCGTTCGGCGCCGAGAAGGCCGTGCTCGTCGATTGCCGCACGCAGCTGGTCCACGAAGGCATCGCCGCGATCCAGTCGGGCGCCTTCCACATCTCGACCGGCGGCATCACCTATTTCAACACGACGCCGCTCGGGCGCGCCGTGACCGGCACGATGCTGGTCGCGGCGATGAAGGAGGACGGCGTCAACATCTGGGGCGACGGCTCGACCTTCAAGGGCAACGACATCGAGCGCTTCTACCGCTACGGCCTGCTCACCAATCCGGGCCTGCGCATCTACAAGCCCTGGCTCGACCAGCAGTTCATCGACGAGCTCGGCGGCCGCGCCGAAATGTCGGCGTTCATGACGGCGCAAGGCTTCGCCTACAAGATGAGCGCCGAGAAGGCGTATTCGACCGACAGCAATCTGCTCGGCGCCACGCACGAGGCGAAGGATCTCGAAAGCCTCGACAGCGGCATCAAGATCGTCAACCCGATCATGGGCGTGCCGTTCTGGCGCGATGACTGCGCCGTAAAAGCCGAGAAGGTCGTCGTGCGTTTCGAGGAAGGTCAGCCGGTCGCGCTGAACGGCCAGACTTTTGCCGATCCCGTCGCGCTGTTCCTCGAAGCCAATGCGATCGGCGGCCGCCACGGCCTCGGCATGAGCGACCAAATCGAGAACCGCATCATCGAAGCCAAGAGCCGCGGCATCTACGAAGCGCCCGGCATGGCGCTCTTGCACATCGCCTATGAGCGTCTCGTCACCGGCATCCACAACGAGGACACCATCGAGCAGTATCGCATCAGCGGCATGCGCCTCGGCCGTCTGCTCTATCAGGGCCGCTGGTTCGACTCGCAGGCCCTGATGCTGCGCGAGACCGCGCAGCGCTGGGTCGCGCGCGCCGTCACCGGCGAGGTCACCCTCGAGCTGCGCCGCGGTAACGACTATTCGATCCTCAACACCGAGAGCCCCAACCTCACCTATGCGCCGGAGCGGCTCAGCATGGAGAAGGTCGAGGACGCCGCCTTCACGCCCGCCGACCGCATCGGCCAGCTTACCATGCGCAACCTCGACATCGCGGATACGCGGACCAAGCTCGGTCTCTATGCGAAGACCGGCTTGCTGTCGGGCAGCGAAGGCTCGCAGATTTTCAAGCTCGAGAGCGACAAGGACTGACGTAACCCGCGACTGTCGCCTCATTCGTCATTACGAGCGAAGTGAAGCAATCCAGAATCTCTCTGCAGAGACAGTCTGGATTGCTTCGTCGCTTCGCTCCTCGCAATGACGAGAGCACAAAACAAAAATGGCCGGGATCGCTCCCGGCCATTTTGCATTTATGCGCGTCGCCTCAGCGCGGCGGCGTGGTGCCGGGCGGAGGCGGCGGCAGCGAGGCCTGGCCGCCGTTGAGCAGCGGCGTGATGCGGCGGACGGTGACGCGCCGGTTGATCTGGCTCGGTCCGTCGGTCTGCTCCTTCAGGTACTGCTTGCCGTAGCCCTGCGACGTCAGGTTCTCCGCGGGCACATTGAACTGCTGGGTCAGCAATTCGGCCGCAGCCTGCGCCCGGCGATCCGACAGCGACAGATTGTCGACGTCGTTGCCGGTCGCGTCGGTGTGGCCCTCGATCAGGAACACCTCGCGCGGGTTGCGCTGGATCGCCCGATTGAGGCCGTCGGCGATGACTTGCAACTTCGCAGCCTGGTCCGGTGGGATGGTCCACGATCCCGTCTCGAAATTGATCGTGTTGACGTCGACGCTCGGCATCTGCATGCGAACGTTGGGGCTGTAGCGGATCTCGTCGAGCGAATAGCGTCGATCGATCCGTTGCACCGGCGGTGCTTCCATGGCGCCGTAGATCATGTCCGGCGTCGCATCCTGGGCGTCGACGATGTAGCGATCGTAGGGAATGCTGACGACCGGCGGCGGCACGTCGACGTAGAAGCCGCCGACCGACCGCGGATCGCGGTAGCTGTTGTCGATGATGACGAGCTCACGCCCGCCTGGGTCCCTGCGGATTCGACGCAGCAACGAACCGTCCGGACCGACCACGGTGATCACCTCGCTGCCATCGGGACGGATCACGACGGTGCGGGTTTCGCCGCCGACAGTCTCGGTGCGGATGTCGCGGGCGCCATAGCGGAAGCGATAGAGATCGTTGCCGCGGACGTATTCCTGCCCGCCGGGGTCGCGGATGATGATGCGATCCGGCTCGGTGTAGACGGTGCGGCCGCCTTCGACGACTTCCTGCCGCTGATTGCGGTAGTCGGCGATGGTGGCGCCGATCACGGCGCCGGCCACGACGCCCGCGCCGATTGCAAGCGGCGTCAGGTCACGCTGCGGCGGACGCGGCGGTGGCGGCAGCGGCGTGGTGGTCGTCGGCGCGGCGCGGAAGGCCGAGCTGACTGTCGGCGGGGCGTTCTGCGCCCTGTCGGGCGGTGGCGTGGCGGCCGCCGAACCAGGGACGACAGACGGCGCCGCGGCGCCGGCGGGCGGCGCGGGTCGGGCCGGGACGCCCGCCTGCGGTGCCGCCGGCGGCGTGCCTGCAGGAGGTGTTCCGGCAGCCGCAGGCGCGCCGGCGGGCGGCGTTCCACCCTGACGTCCGGGAGGCTGCGTCACCGCGCCGCCAGGAGCCGGCGTTGCCGTCGGGGCCGGGGTCGGGGCCGCACCTGGAGCCGGTGTTCCTGGAGCCGGTGTTCTTTGAGCCGGTGTTCCCGGAGCCGGGGTTCCTGCAGCCGGCGGAGCGCCCGGACGTCCGGGCGTTGCCGTCGGGGCCGGGGTCGGCGTGGCACCTGGAGCCGGTGACCCTGCAGCCGGGGGAGCGCCGGGGCGTCCGGGCGGCGTAGCGCCAGGCGCTGGGGTCGCGGACGGTGTGGGTGTGGTTGTCGGGGCAGCAGGTGTCGTGCCCGGGCGAGCTGCCGGTGCTGCGGGCGACGGAGTGGGCGTTGCGGTCGGGGCTGGCGTTGCCGCCGGCCCGGGCCGTGCCGCGGGGCCCGCTGAAGGTGGCGTGGCCGCAGCAGGCGGAGGCGGGGCAGCCGGACGCGCCGGTGCTGCCGCGGGCGGCGGCGGAGTTGGTGTCGGTGCATGCTGCTGCGGGGCCGCGGCCGGCGGAGGTGTCGGCGCATGTTGCTGCGGAGCCGCGGCCGGAGGCGGCGTCGGTGCCTTGGGTGCAGCAGGCGGCGGGGGCGGCGGAGGAGCCTGACGAGTCGCGGGCGGCGCGGCCGGGGGAGGCGGCGGCGTAGGGCGTGACGGCGCAGCAGCGGGCGGGGGCGCGGCGGGCGGATGCGGCGGGGCAGCCGCCGGCGGCGGTGCGGCCGGTGCCTTTGGCGCAGCAGGCGGCGGCGGCGCTGCCGGGCGCGCGGCGGGCGGCGGGCCCTTTGGCGCTTCTTTCGGAGGCTGCTTCGGTTTTCCGTCAGGGCCCAATTCTGGCTGGGCCTGCGCGACCACGAGCGGCGGCGCGGTTTGCGCATGCGATGCGGAGCTTGCGAATTGCATCGCGGTCAGGGCCGTCGTGGCAAGCAGCACGAAACGAAGGTTGGTCATGTGGTTCAACTTCCCCGGAAGGTTCTTTGACGAAGTCTTGGTTTGACGGAGTCTTGGTTTGACGAGGTGTCGGTTTGACGAAGTGTCGGAATGAACGGCTACGCGTTAGGCTGCATTGTGGCGGGCGAAGACATTGCGTCGCGATTTATTTCTGCATGCAAATCATCTCACACAAGCACCGTTCATTGCGCATTCAGGCGCAGCTTGCAATCGCCCCACATATGATCGCTCGCCTCACATGTGATCCTGCGACGAATTGGCATCCGTCGCGGGGTTGGGTTTGGTTGGTCCATTCGGTCCGCGCGGGGGAATTTCTTCCGGCATCCGGCCGGGCAATTCATCGGGCTGCGGTGATTCGCCGGGCTCGTGCACCGGCGGCGTGATTTCAGGCTGGGGATTGCCCGGCGGAATTCCCGGCGGCGGCTCGGTGGGCGTGCCGGGTGTCGATGGTGGTATCTCGGGCGGTTCGATCGGCATCGGCATCATCGAGATCAGTTGTCAGGAGAACGACAACGATGATGCCGTGCCAATGTTCCCTGCGGCCTGCGCTATTCCGGCGCGTGACAGACCGCCTCGATGTTCTGGCCGTCGGCGTCCAGCACGAACGCGCCATAATAGTTCGCGTGATAATGCGGGCGAAGGCCCGGCGCCCCGTTGTCGCGGCCCCCGGCGGCCATCGCAGCCTCGTAGAACGCGTCGACCGTCGCGCGTCAGCGTGACAGGAACGTGTTGCTTCGTGTCTTGCGCGCGATCGCAAAGCCGCGCGCGACCATGTCGGCGATACAATCTTGCTGCCATTCGTTTTGGGACAGATGCTCGATCACGACCGCGCGCGGCCACAGCGATGGCGGCGCGTCGCGGAAGAAGCCGATCAGCACGCGGTCCTCAAAACCTTCGACGTCGATCTTGAGCGAATCGACCTGCGTGGCGCCGGCCTCCTCCAGAATGCGCGTGAGCCGCAGCGACGGTACCTTGATCGCATCACGGCTGGCGGCGCCGGTGACGACGTGCGTGGCGCCGAGATTGCCGCCGCCGCTTTCGATCATCAGCTCGCCGTCGCTGTCGCCCGCGGCGGCCTGCACCAGGCGCACCTGCATCGCGTTCGATGCGGTGTGATTGAAGGTGAGCCGTCCGAATGTCGTCGGATGCGGCTCGATCGCCACCACCTTGCCGGTGGGGCCGACCTGCCGCGCCATCACCAGCGCAAAAGTGCCGACATTGGCGCCGACATCAATGAACGTGCCGCCGGCCTGCGTGTGCTGGCGCAGGAAGTCGAGCTCGTCGAGGTTGTAGTCGGGATTGAACAGCGCACCGCGTTCGGTCGCGCTGCCCTGGTGATAGAAGCGGAACGAGGCGCCCTGATATTGCACGTCGATCGGGCCGCCGCGCAGCAAATTGACCAGCCGCGACATCCACGGACGAAACGCGCCGCGCTTCAGCCCCGATCCCTGCGCAAGGCGAATGATTGCGGCCTGCGCTGCGTTCGGCGCAAACGCGCCGAACGGCGCGGATGAAAGTGCATTGTCGGGCGTCAAGCAGGCGATCCTCGTTGCAGGCGGCGCATGCATAGCCGGTTTTGCCGGGGACTCCAACGCTCCATCACAGCTGTCGTCCCGGGTCGCGAAGCGAACCCGGGATCCATAACCACAGGGAGCCGTGTGGCGCGGGAATCCCGCTCCGAGACTTCGCCAAACTGCGTCCTGTGGGTATCACGACGAGCGCAAGCGCTCGCGCGGGGATCCCGGATCTGCGCTCCGCTTCGCTGCGCTTGTCCGGGATGACGGAGAGAGGTCGCGCCGCCTTTTTCGCCACCGGCTTGCGCAAGGGCAAACGCAAGCTGCTCGGCCGCTTCCTGCGTGCGGCAGGGTCCAGTCACTCCGCGGCGCCGTCGCGCACCCGTTTCAGCCGCGCTGCGTGGTGCAGGACGCGCGACAGCTCTTCGATCGAGTAGGGCTTTTGCACGAGATCGAAGCCGGCGACGCCGCCTTGCGACAGCGCCTCGCTATAGCCCGTGGTCAGCACGATCGGCACGCTGATGCAGCGATCGCGGATCGCCTGCGCGAGATCGAGGCCGGTCATCCCTGGCATGACGACGTCGGAGAATACGACATCGAAGCGATCGGGGTCGCCGACCAGCTCGGTGAGCGCGTCGGTGGCGTTGTCGACCAGCGTGATGCTGTAGCCGAGCTCGGTCAGGCCGTCGGCGGCGAAATTGCCGAGCTCAATATTGTCCTCGACGACCAGCACCGACATGCCGCTGCCCGCCACGGCCGGTGCGGTGGTCGGCGCCTGGCTTCGGGGCAAGAGATTCGCCGGCACGCGCGGCAGATAGAGCAAGAAGGTGCTGCCCTGGCCGACCTCGCTCACGACGGTTACCTCGCCGCCGGATTGCCGGGCGAAGCCGAACACCTGCGACAGGCCGAGGCCGGTGCCCTGCCCGACCCGCTTGGTGGTGAAGAACGGCTCGAAGATGCGGCCCAATTGTGCGGCGGGAATACCGATGCCGCTATCGCTGACGGCGACGCAGACGAACCCAGGATTTTTCAAGGTCTGGCCGCCCGAGAGCTGCGCGAGCGTGTCCGGAACATTCGTCGCCGCGTGCACGGTGAAGACGATCCGGCCCTTGCCCTGCATGGCGTCGCGCGCGTTGGTCGCCATGTTGATGATGGCCGTCTCGAACTGGCCGGCATCGGCATTGACGAGGCAGGGCTCGGCCGGCAGCCGCGTGACGATTTCGATTGCCGGTCCGAGCAGTGTGGCGAGCATGTCGCGCAGCGACTGCATGCGATCGCCGATGTCGAACACTTCGGGCTTCAAGGTCTGGCGCCGCGCGAAGGCCAGGAGCTGCGAGGTCAGCTTGGCGGCGCGCGCGACCGCCTCCGCAATCGCCGTGATGTAGCGCTGCCGCCGCTCCTCGCTCAGTTGCGGCCGGTTCAGGAGATCGACGGACGCACGGATCACGGTCAGGAGGTTGTTGAAGTCGTGCGCGACGCCGCCGGTGAGCTGGCCCAGCGCCTCCAGCCGCTGGCTGTGCTTGAGCGCCTCCTCGGCTTCGCGCCGCTTGGCCGCCTCGGCCTGGAGATGCTGGGTGCGCCGGAAGGCGAAGGCCAGCAGGATGAACAGCAGCGCGGTGGCGGGCACGCCGAACACCAGGTGCTGGCTCATGGTGGCGAGCCAGCGCGCGCGGATCGCCGAGGTCTCGAGGCCGGCGCTGACATAGATCGGATATTCGGCGACGCGCCGGTAGCCGATGCGCCGCTCGATCCCGTCCGAGGGCCAGGCGATGGTCATCAGTCCATGATCGGGATGGGCTGCGATGCTCCGCCCGACTGCACCGTTCGGATCGAGCCGGAGCTCGCGATCGAGCCGCGGGAAATGCGCCAGCAACACGCCGTCGGTGCGCCCCATCGCAAAGAAGCTGCCGGGATCGGTGCCGATCCTCGCGTAAAAGCTCTCGAAATATTCCGGCAGCACAGACGCCTGGATCACGCCGGTGAAGCTGCCATCATCGGAGTTGCGGCGGCGGCTGACGCCGAAGAAGCGTGCGCCCTGGTAGGGTGGCCGCGGCGTCAGGGAGGCACCGATAAAGGTGCCGATGCTCTGGTCGACATGGGCATAGAAGTAGTCGCGATCGGCAAAACTCTGATCCGGCGGCGGTGACGCCAGGCTGTTGACCAGTGGCTTTCCGTTGGCATCGAAGATCCAGGCCGATTTGAGCTGCGGCAGCGCGTCGGTCAGCTGCTTCAGGCGCCGGTGCAGCGCCGGTTCCCGCGACCGGATGACATCGTCGGGAAGGTCGCGCACGACCTCGTTGAGCTCGGCGAGGCTGCGATCGATGGTCTCGAACACCTTGAGTGCGTGTTCATGGGCGACATCGAGCGTGCGCTCGATCTCACGGTCGGCGATGTCGAGCGTCGAATTGTAGGAGATGATGGAGGCGATGGCGAACAGCGCAATGGGCAGCGCCAGGGATGCGGCCATCATCCACTGCAACAGTCTCAGCGAGTTGCGTTGTGCGCCCTGCACGGTCGCTCCGGTCCCCCGGCCGGAAGCTTACTAGACTCTCTCGCTGGGAAGGAAGCGTCTTGTGGTTTGAACCGGAGGTTGTAGCTTGCCGATTCGCCCGCGGCACGGGTTGGGGTGAATTTTACCCAAAATCGCCCCAACGACAGAATGTCCCGGGCATTTCGGCCCGGGATCGCAGCACGAATGACGCCTAGATCTGGCGCTCGACCATCTTGAGCTTGAGCTCGGCGATGGCTTCCGCCGGGTTGAGGCCCTTCGGGCAGGCCTTGGCGCAGTTCATGATGGTGTGGCAGCGGTAGAGCCGGAACGGATCCTCGAGATTGTCGAGCCGCTCGCCGGTGGCCTCGTCGCGCGAATCCGACACCCAGCGGTTGGCCTGGAGCAGCGCCGCGGGACCGAGATAGCGGTCGCTGTTCCACCAATAGCTCGGGCAGGAGGTCGAGCAGCAGGCGCACAGGATGCACTCGTAGAGGCCGTCGAGCTTCTCGCGGTCCTCGTGGCTCTGGCGCCATTCCTTCTGCGGCGTCGGCGAGGTCGTCTTCAGCCACGGCTCGATCGAGGCGTACTGCGCGTAGAAATTGGTGAGGTCAGGAACGAGGTCCTTCACCACCGGCTGATGCGGCAGCGGATTGATCTTCACCGCGCCGTCCTTCACGTCGTGCATCGAGCGCGTGCACGCCAGCGTGTTCTGGCCGTCGATGTTCATGGCGCAGGAACCGCAGACGCCTTCGCGGCAGGAGCGGCGGAAGGTCAGCGATGGGTCGATGTGGTTCTTGATCCAGATCAGGCCGTCCAGCACCATCGGACCGCAATCATTGGTATCGACGTAATAGGTGTCGACGCTCGGATTCTTGCCGTCGTCCGGATTCCAGCGATAGACGCGGAATTCGCGAAATTCGGTCGCGCCCGGGGGCTTCGGCCAGGTCTTGCCGCCTGATATCTTGGAGTTCTTCGGAAGTGCGAATTCAACCATTTCGATAAGGCTTTCGCTGTTCGCTCAGTACACGCGCGCTTTGGGCGGGATGTACTGCACGTCGTTGGTCATGGTGTAGTCGTGAACCGGGCGGTACTCGATCTTGACCTTGCCGTTGTCCTCCAGCCAGGCCAGCGTGTGCTTCATCCAGTTCTTGTCGTCGCGCGCGGAGAAGTCCTCGCGCGCATGCGCGCCGCGGCTCTCGGTGCGGTTGGCGGCCGAATTCATCGTCACCACCGCTTGCGCGATCAGATTGTCGAATTCGAGCGTCTCGACGAGATCCGAATTCCACACCAGCGAGCGGTCGGACACGGCGATATCGGTGATGCCGCTGTGGACCTTCTCGATCAGGTTCTGGCCTTCGCTCAGGATGTCGCCGGTGCGGAACACGGCGCAGTTATTCTGCATCACGTGCTGCATGCCTTCGCGCAGCTTTGCCGTCGGCGTGCCGCCGGAGGCGTAGCGGTAATGGTCGAGGCGGCCGAGCGCGAGGTCGGACGAGTTCGCCGGCAGCTCGGGCTGCTTGCCGTTCGGCGTCAGCTTCTCGGCAAGACGCAGTGCAGCCGCGCGGCCGAACACGACGAGGTCGATCAGCGAGTTCGAGCCGAGGCGGTTGGCGCCGTGCACGGAGACGCAAGCGGCCTCGCCGATCGCCATCAGGCCGGGGATGATGGCGTTATCGTCGCCATCCCTCTTGGTCAGCACTTCGCCGTGATAGTTCGTCGGGATGCCGCCCATGTTGTAGTGCACGGTCGGCACGATCGGGATCGGCTCGCGCGTCACGTCGACATTGGCGAAAATCTTGGCGGATTCGGAGATGCCCGGCAGGCGCTCGGCGAGCACTGCGGGATCGAGATGGTCGAGATGAAGGAAGATGTGGTCCTTCTTCTTGCCGACGCCGCGCCCCTCCCGGATCTCGATGGTCATCGCGCGCGAGACGACGTCGCGTGACGCCAGGTCCTTTGCGGACGGCGCATAGCGCTCCATGAAGCGCTCGCCCTCGGAGTTGACGAGATAGCCGCCTTCGCCGCGCGCGCCTTCGGTGACGAGGCAGCCTGAGCCGTAGATGCCGGTCGGGTGGAATTGCACGAACTCCATGTCCTGCATCGGCAGGCCGGCGCGCAGCACCATGCCGCCGCCGTCGCCGGTGCAGGTGTGTGCCGAGGTGCAGGAGGCGTAGGCGCGGCCGTAGCCGCCGGTCGCGAGGATCACGGTCTGGGCGCGGAAGCGGTGCAGCGTGCCGTCATCGAGCTTGAGCGCGACGACGCCGCGGCAGGTGCCCTGGTCGTCCATGATCAGGTCGATGGCGAAGAACTCGATGAAGAACTCGGCCGCGTGGCGCAGCGACTGGCCGTACATCGTGTGCAGCATGGCGTGGCCGGTGCGGTCGGCGGCGGCGCAGGTGCGCTGCGCCTGGCCCTTGCCGTAGTCCATGGTCATGCCGCCGAACGGACGCTGGTAGATCTTGCCGTCTTCGGTGCGCGAGAACGGCACGCCCCAATGCTCGAGCTCGTAGACCGCCTCGGGCGCGTTGCGCACCATGTATTCGATCGCATCCTGGTCGCCGAGCCAGTCCGACCCCTTCACGGTGTCGTACATGTGCCAGCGCCAGTCGTCCTTGTGCATGTTGCCGAGCGAGGCCGAGATGCCGCCCTGTGCCGCAACCGTGTGCGAGCGCGTCGGAAAAACTTTGGTGATGCAGGCCGTCCTCAGGCCGGCCTCGCTGCAGCCGACCACGGCGCGCAGGCCCGCGCCGCCGGCGCCGACCACGACGACGTCATAGGTGTGGTCCTCGATCGGATAGGCTTTTCCGTTGGTGGCGGGAGCGGCGTTGCCCTTGCCATTCGTCTCTGTGGCCGATCTTCCGGTTGTCATGGGTTACACTCCGGATGAAAGTTGGAGAATCGCGTAGATCGAGGCGAGCGCAACCGCGGCCGCGAAGAAATTGTTGAGCATGATCGAGATGAGCTTCAGCTTCTCGTTATGCACGTAATCCTCGATCACGACCTGCATGCCGATCTTCATGTGCCAGGCGCTGGCGACGATGAAGAGCAGCATGATGATGGCGACCGGCAGCGAGCCGAGGATCTGCTTGGCGCCGGCCTGATTGCGGCCGAGCAACATCATGATGATGACCAGCACCGGGATCATCAGCAGCGTCATCGCCACCGCCGTGAGGCGCTGTCGCCAGAAGTCGGATGTGCCGGAATGCGCAGCGCCGAGGTTGCGGACGCGGCCGAGCGGAGTGCGCATGCTGCGCTTCGGGGTATCGGCTGTGCTCACCGTCCACCTCCGATCGCGTAGGCAATGATCCAGACCAGCACCGTTAGGGCGATGCCGCCGATCAGTGCGCCCCAGGTCAGCGCTTCACGCTCATTGGCCTTGAATCCATAGCCGAGATCCCAGACGAAGTGCCGGATGCCGCTGAGCATATGGTGCATCAGCGCCCAGGTGTAGCCGAACACGATCAGCCGGCCGATGATGCTGCCGGTGAAGCCCTGGACGTGGGCGTAGGCGGCAGGACCCGAGGCGGCTGCGATCAGCCACCAGGCCAGCAGCAGGGTTCCGAAGTACAGGGCAATACCGGTGGCGCGATGGACGATGGACAGCGCCATCGTCAACGTCCAGCGGTAGACTTGCATGTGTGGTGAAAGCGGTCGTTCGATCCGTGCGGTCATGGGCTTTTGATGTCTATTGCGGCCCAGCAGGGGGCACGCGGGGATCGCGAAAGGTCGGCTCTATTTACGGAGTCGATTTGGCCTGCGCAATCACCAAATCGACATAAATCGAACCATCGTTCAGCTCTACGGCGTTGATGCGACAAGCCAATCAGGGGCTTGGTATACCACGGCGATGGTGCACCGGCCAAGGATAGAATATAAATTCATCTTTTGGGGCGACCGTCGAGGCGCATTGAAATCACTATTGGAACGGCTCCAAGCCGCCGACCGGCTGCCACCGTTCGAACCAGGCAGTTCATGATGTCCCGGCACCGCGCGGCCGGACGATGCGCCGTTTCCAATTTCCGCCTTGCGCATCGATTTTCCGTCAGGCGGCGGATATGCGCACCCTGCATTCCACCCCAGCCGGGAGGCGTGGCGTGTCGACCATGCAAATCGGATCGCCTACAGATTGTTGCGCAGCTCATTCCGAACGGACGAACCGGAGAAGCTGCGGGGCAGGTCCGGGTGATTGCAGGTCTCGATATCGCGGAAATCGTGGAGCTCGCGCTGCTGCTGATCGCAGTCGGCGCGCTCTCCGGATTTCTCGCCGGTGTGTTCGGCATCGGCGGCGGCGCGATTCTCGTGCCGGTGTTCTACGAATGCTTCCGCCTCGCCGGCGTGCCGCTCGAGGTGCGCATGCCGCTCTGCGTCGGCACCTCGCTAGCCGTGATCATCCCGACATCGATCCGTTCGTTCCAGGCCCATTACAAGCGCGGAGCGGTCGATATGTCGATCCTGCGCGTGTGGTGGCTGCCGATCCTGATCGGCGTCGTCGCCGGCAGCGTGGTCGCGCGTTACGCGCCGGAGCGGCTGTTCAAGATCGTGTTCGTTGGCGTCGCCTGGTCGGCCGCCGTGCGCCTGATCTTCGCGCGCGAGACCTGGAAGCTCGGCAACGATCTGCCAGAAGGGCCGTTGATGCGCATCTACGGCTTCTGCGTCGGCATTTTATCGACGCTGATGGGCATCGGCGGCGGCCTGTTCTCGAACCTGCTGATGACGTTTTACGGCCGGCCGATTCATCAGGCGGTCGCGACCTCGTCGGCGCTCGCAGTGCTGATCTCGATCCCCGGCGCGCTTGGCTACGTCTATGCGGGCTGGCCGGCCGCGGCGACCTATCCGGCCGTTGCGGCCCTGCAAATCCCGTTCGCGCTCGGCTATGTCTCGCTGATCGGCGCCGTGCTGGTGATGCCGATGAGTCTTGTGACCGCGCCGCTCGGTGTGAGAGCTGCGCACGCTATGTCGAAGCGCACGCTGGAGATGGCATTCGGCTGTTATCTGTTTATCGTCGGCAGCAGGTTCGTGATGAGTCTCGTGGGCGGACAGTAGTCGCCACAAAGTCCGTCATTCCGAGCGAAGCGAAGCAATCCAGAATTTCTCCGCGGCAGCAGTCTGGATTGCTTCGTCGCATCAGCGCAAAATTGCTTCGCAATTTTGTCGCGAGCTCCTCGCAATGACGGCGAGAGAGCAAAAGCCCCCTCATTTCTTCGCGTAAATATCCTTGTACGTATCCCGCAGCACGTTCTTCTGCACCTTGCCCATGGTGTTGCGCGGCAGCTCGTCGACGACGAAGACGCGCTTGGGCATCTTGAACTTTGCCAGGCGCCCGTCGAGCGCCTTCAGCACTGCGGCTTCGCTGACGTCAGCCCCCTTGTTGCAGACCAGCACCGCGGTGACGCCCTCGCCGAAATCGGCGTGCGGCACGCCGATCACGGCGGATTCGATCACGCCGGGCATGGCGTCGATCTCGCTCTCGATCTCCTTCGGATAGACGTTAAAGCCGCCGGAGATCACGAGATCCTTGCCGCGGCCGAGAATGTGGACGTAGCCCTTGTCGTCGATCTTGCCGAGGTCGCCGGTGATGAAGAAGCCGTCGGGACGGAATTCGGACTTGGTCTTCTCCGGCATGCGCCAATAACCTTTGAAGACGTTCGGGCCCTTGACCTCGATCACGCCGATCTCGTCGCGCGGCAGCTCCTTGCCGGTCTCGGGCTCGGTCACGCGCACGGTGACGCCGGGGAGCGGCAAGCCGACTGCGCCGGGCACGCGCTCGCCGTCATAGGGGTTCGACGTGTTCATGTTGGTCTCGGTCATGCCGTAGCGCTCGAGCACAGCATGGCCGGTGCGCGCCGACCATTCGCGATGGGTTTCGGCCAGCAATGGCGCCGAGCCCGAAATGAACAGCCGCATGTGTCTGGTCGTCTCGCGCGACAGCGCGGGGTTCTGCAGCAGCCGCGTATAGAACGTCGGCACGCCCATCAGCACCGTGGCGCGCGCCATCAGCTTGATGATAAGGTCCGGATCGAGCTTCGGCAGGAAGATCATCGACGCCCGCGCAAACAGCGTCACGTTGGTCGCCACGAACAGGCCGTGGGTGTGGTAGATCGGCAGCGCGTGGATCAGCACGTCCTTGTCGGTGAAGCGCCAATAGCCGACCAGCGAGAGCGAGTTCGACGCGAGATTGTCGTGGCTGAGCATCGCGCCCTTGGAGCGGCCGGTGGTGCCCGACGTGTAGAGGATCGCGGCGAGATCGTCGTTGGCACGCGAGACCGTCGCAAACTCGCTGCTCGCCGTCGCTGCGGCATCCGTCAGCGAGCCCTTGCCGTCAGGTCCAAGCGTCTCGACCTTGGCCTTCACCTTGGCGGCGATCGGGGCGAGGCCGTCGGCCTTGGAGGGATCGCAGACCACCAGCGAGGGCTCGGCGTCGCCGATGAAATAGTCGAGCTCGTTGAGCGTATAGGCGCTGTTGAGCGGCAGGTAGACCGCGCCGGCCCTGACCGTGCCGAGATACAGCACGATATTGGCGACGGATTTTTCCACCTGCACCGCGACACGGTCGCCGGGCTTCACGCCGCGCGCGACCAGCACATTCGCGATCTGCCCGGCCCGCGCGATCAGATCGCCATAGCTGATATGGGCGCCGTCCTGCGTTTCGATGGCGAGACGCTGGGGATTGTCCAGGCCGTCAAACAGGCGGGAAAACAGGTTGGCGTTGGCTGCTTGGTTCATGCAAGATTTCCTCGACCGCAAGACTGACAAGGCCGGTCAAAACCGAGGGCTGGATTAGCAAAAACCGCCCCGAAGAAGCAACGGAGACAGTTGGCATGGCAAAAAACGGGAAACGCGTGGCCTGGGTGACGGGCGGCGGCAGCGGGATCGGGGAGGCCGGCGCCGAGGCGCTCGCGGCCGACGGCTGGATCGTCGTGGTCTCCGGCCGCCGCAAGGATGCCCTGGAGACCGTGGCCGCGAAGATCACCAAGGCGGGCGGGGTGGCCGAGGCGCTGGCGCTGGACGTGTCAAGCGCCACTGAGGCCCAGAAGGCGGCCGATCAGATCGTCGCCAGGCACGGCCGGATCGACCTGCTCGTGAACAATGCCGGCATCAATGTCCCCAAGCGGAGCTGGAAGGACATGGAGCTGGACGGCTGGGACAGGCTGGTCCAGGTCAATCTCAACGGCGTGCTCTATTGCATGCGCGCGGTGCTGCCGACGATGCGCAAGCAGCAGGACGGCTCGATCATCAACGTCTCGTCATGGGCCGGCCGCCACGTCTCGAAAATGCCGGGCCCGGCCTACACCACGACCAAGCATGCGGTGCTGGCACTGACCCATTCCTTCAACATGGACGAATGCGTCAATGGCCTGCGCGCCTGCTGCCTGATGCCGGGCGAGGTGGCGACGCCGATCCTGAAGCTGCGCCCGGTGGTGCCGAGCGCGGAGGAGCAGGCGATGATGCTGCAGTCCGAAGATCTCGGCCGCACCATCGCCTTCATCGCGTCGATGCCGCCGCGCGTCTGCATCAACGAGCTCCTGATCAGCCCGACGCATAATCGCGGCTTCATCCAGACACCGTTGAGCAGGGATTGAGGCGCGGTCGGAGCCCCGAGTTCGTCATTGCGAGCGAAGCGAAGCAATCCAGAAATGTATCGGCGGAGGTAGTCTGGATTGCTTCGTCGCAAGGGCTCCTCGCAATGACGGCGGAGCCACTACACGAACTCCCCCGCCCATAGTTTCACGCATCACGATAAATTATTGCTCGAAACCGTTTCGCAGACGCTCCCGTAGTTCGGACCAACGACGCGTGACTGCTTCACGTCAAACTGTCGCAGGTGCCGTTGTTGCCCCAACGCAAACGCCGGCGGGCACACCGCTGGCCACAATCATCGGGAGTTTCTCCATGTTGAAGCGCATTGCCTATCTCACCGCCGCCGCCTTCAGCGCGCTGGCCATCACCGCGACAATCATCGCGCCGGCCCGCGCCGAGGAAAAGACCGTCATGGTTGGCGGCGCCGCGATGTTCCCCTCGAAGAACATCGTCCAGAATGCCGTCAACTCGAAGGACCACACCACGCTCGTGGCGGCGGTGAAGGCGGCCGGCCTGGTGCCGACGCTGGAAGGCAAGGGCCCGTTCACGGTGTTCGCGCCGACCAACGCCGCCTTCGGCAAGCTGCCGGCCGGCACTGTCGACACCCTGGTCAAGCCCGAGAACAAGGCGACCCTGACCAAGATCCTCACCTATCATGTGGTGGCCGGCAAGCTCGAGGCTTCCGACCTCACCGACGGCAAGAAGCTCAAGACCGTCGAGGGTGAGGAGCTCACGATCAAGAAGCAGGACGGCAAGGTCTGGATCGTCGACGCCAAGGGCGGCACCTCGATGGTGACGATCTCCAACGTCAACCAGTCCAACGGCGTGATCCATGTGGTCGACACCGTGCTGATGCCGGCGGCGTAACACCGCGAGGTCCGGTTTCATCCCCCAAACCGGATGCGACGAAACGGCGAGCCGGGGGTGCCCGGCTCGCTTTTTTGTGACCACCAGAGTCCGGCGGTATCGATTCGATGCCCGCAGGGGCGTAACGAAAGCGGAAGCATCGGCGTATAATCGGCATCAGACGACGTTCAGGACGGAACCATCATGGCAAGCCTCACAGTCACCGACGAGCACGTCGGGGCCACCCCGGCCAAAACGATCCAGCCGGTCTGGGTCCGGGTGATGCACTGGACCAACGCCGTCGCGATGATCCTGATGATCCTGTCGGGCTGGCAGATCTACAACGCCTCGCCACTGTTCGGCTTCAGCTTCCCGCGGGAGTACACGCTGGGCGGCTGGCTCGGCGGCGGCCTGCTCTGGCACTTTGCGGCGATGTGGCTCCTGATGATCAATGGCCTCGCCTATCTCATTACCGGTTTTGCCACCGGCCGCTTCGCCAAGAAGCTGCTGCCGATCACGCCATCTGGCGTGCTCCACGACGTCCGGGCTGCCCTGACCTTCAAGCTCAGCCATGACGATCTCAGCGTCTACAATTACGTGCAGCGCGCGCTCTATGCCGGCATCATCGTCGTCGGCGTGCTGATCGTGCTGTCCGGCCTGTCGATGTGGAAGCCGGTGCAGTTGCATTGGCTGGTGACGCTGTTCGGCGATTATCCGACCGCGCGCTACGTCCATTTCTTCTGCATGGCCGCGATCTGCGCCTTCATCGTCATTCACGTGCTGCTCGCGCTGCTGGTGCCGAAAAGCCTGCGCGCGATGATCATCGGTCGCTAGAGAGGGAGAGCAGATATGGCCAAGCGTTCATTCCTGATCCCCGGCGTCGACAAGCGGCTGCTGATCAAGGACTCCCTCAAGACCATGCCGGATGTCACCCGCCGCCGCTTCATCGCGGGCGGCGCCAGCCTCGGCGCGCTGACCTTGCTCACCGGCTGCGACGTGGTCGATTCCTCTTCGGCCGAAGCACTGCTGGCGAAGGTCTCGAAGTTCAACGACGCCGTGCAGGATTTCATCTTCAATCCCGACGCGCTGGCGCCGACGTTTCCCGAGAGCGCGATTACAAAGCCGTTCCCGTTCAACGCCTATTACGATCTCGACGACGCTCCGGACGTCGATGGCGACGCCTGGAAGCTCGAGGTGCGCGGTCTCGTCGACAACAAGAAGTCGTGGACGCTGCCGGAGCTCTACAAGCTGCCGCAGGTCACGCAAATCACCCGTCACATCTGCGTCGAGGGCTGGAGCGCAATCGGCAGCTGGACCGGCACGCCGTTGCGCGATTTCCTCAAGCTGATCGGCGCCGACACGCGCGCGAAATACGTCTGGTTCCAGTGCGCCGACAAGGACGGCTACAACTCGCCTTTGGACATGCGCACCGCGCTGCATCCACAGACGCAGATGACGTTCAGATACGCCAACGAAATCTTGCCGCGCGCCTACGGCTTTCCGATGAAGATCCGCGTGCCGACCAAGCTCGGCTTCAAGAACCCGAAATACGTGGTCTCGATGGAAGTCACCAACGACTACAAGGGCGGCTACTGGGAAGACCAGGGATATAATTCGTTTAGTGGGAGCTAGGTGTCGGCCCCACCTTGCGCTGGCACAACGCCGCCACCGCCCCCAACGCCAGCAACCCCGCCGAGACATTCAGCGCGTAACTCAGGCTCCCCAGCGCATCCGTGATCGCGCCGACCACGATCGGCCCGAGCGTCTGGCCGACGCCGAACGAGATCGTCATCGCCGCGATCGCGCGCGGCCACACCTCGGGCGGATAGTTGAAGCGGACAAAGGCCGTCGTCGAGCCGACCACGGCGAAGAAGGCGACGCCGAACACCACCGCCGAGGTTGCGAGCCACGCCGTCGAGTGTCCGAGCATCGGCAGGCCGGCGCCGATCGCATTGGTGCCGAGAATGATCGCGGTGGCGAGACCGCCGCGGTCGAGCGCGAGCACGCGACGCCAGGCCCAGGGCGTCACGAACGCACTCATGCCGATCAGGCCCCAGAATCCCGCCTGCGCCGCGGCTCCGCCGCCGCCATCGCGCACATAGGCGATCATGAAGGTCATGTAGGCGATGTAGCCGGCGCCGAACAGGAAGTAGGCGGCGAGATAGATCAGCACGGGACGAATCGCGAAGGCGGCGTGGCTGCCTTCGTGGAAACGCGCGCCGCTCTCGATCCGGACCAGGAACAGCGGCACGGTCATTGCGGCCGACAGTAATGTCAGCGCCCACCACACCATCCACCACGAGCCCGGCCCGAAATGCTGCAGGGTGAACGGCGCGATCAACCCGGAGGAAAGAATGCCGATGCCGGGGCCGGCATAAAAGAGACTCAGCAGGAAATTGGCCCGCTCGGGGCGCGACTGCGCGATGGTCGCAGCCAATGCGCCGCCGGCGACGAAGCCCGCCGCGGCGCCGACACCGAGCACCAGCCGCGCCAGGCTCAGCGCGATGAAATTCCCTGTCAGCGCGCAGGTCGCCAGCGCGGCGAGGCAGGCCAATGTTCCGCCGCGGATCGCCGCCGACCAGCCGACGCGCTGGATCAGCCGGGACGCTGCCAGCGCGCCCACGAGGTAGCCGACGGCGTTGATGGTGTTCATGAAACCGGCCGCCGAGTAGGACCAGCCGAGGTCCTCCCGCATGTCAGGCAGCACCAGCGCATAGGCAAAGCGGCCGATGCCGAGCCCGACGGTTGCGGCCAGCGACAGGGTCAGGATCAGCCGCGCGGGATGTGCGTCGGGTGGAGGGCGGTCAGGAGCGTGCAAGGGGTTCTCCGGCCGACGCAGTGTGGCAGGCCCCGCCCGCCTTGCACAGCGGCGCGGCGGCAATGGTGTCTTGCCAAGCGCGCAACGCCGCTCTAGCACTCCCGCCGACCTGTCATTCCGGGGCGCGCCTCTTGGCGCGAGCCCGGAATCCATTCCGCCACTTGCTGTGTGGCCCGATGGATTCTCTGATGCGCAATTGCGCATCATAGCTCGCTCGCTTTGCTCGCGCCCCGGAATGACAGAGGATCAAGAAGGAAACGACCATGGCGACCCACAAATTGCTGCTGCTCCCCGGCGACGGTATCGGCCCCGAGGTGATGGGCGAGGTGAAGCGGCTGATCGATTGGCTCAATTCGGCCGGGATCGCCAAATTCGAGACCGTTACCGGCCTCGTCGGCGGCTCGGCCTATGACGCCCACAAGGTGTCGATCTCCGAGGGCGACATGGCCAAGGCGCTGGCCGCCGACGCCATCATCTTCGGCGCGGTCGGCGGCCCGAAATGGGATGCGGTGCCCTACGAGGTGCGCCCCGAAGCCGGCCTGCTGCGCCTGCGCAAGGATCTCGCTTTGTTCGCCAACCTCCGCCCGGCCGTGTGTTATCCGGCGCTGGCCGATGCCTCCAGCCTGAAGCGCGAGGCGGTCGAAGGCCTCGACATCGTCATCGTGCGCGAGCTCACCGGCGGCGTCTATTTCGGCGAGCCCAAGACCATCACCGATCTCGGCAACGGCCAGAAGCGCGCCATCGATACCCAGGTCTACGACACCTATGAGATCGAGCGCATCGGCCGCGTCGCCTTCGAGCTTGCCAGGAAGCGCAACAACAAGGTGACGTCGATGGAGAAGCGCAACGTCATGAAGTCGGGCGTGCTCTGGAACGAGGTCATGACCCAGGTCCACAAGCGCGAATACCCTGACGTCACGCTCGAGCACCAGCTTGCTGACTCCGGCGGCATGATGCTGGTGAAGGCGCCGAAGCAGTTCGACGTCATCGTCACCGACAATCTGTTCGGCGACATGCTGTCCGACATCGCGGCGATGCTGACCGGCTCGCTCGGCATGCTGCCCTCGGCCTCGCTCGGCGAGGTCGACGTCAAGAGCAAGAAGCGCAAGGCGCTGTACGAGCCCGTGCACGGCTCGGCGCCCGACATTGCCGGCAAGGGCCTCGCCAATCCGATCGCGATGATCTCGTCGTTCGGCATGGCGCTGCGCTATTCCTTCGACATGGGCGCGCTCGCCGACAAGGTCGACGCCGCGATCGCCGCCGTGCTCGCCAGCGGACTGCGCACCGCCGACATCAAGTCGGAAGGCACCACCGCCGCCTCGACCACGCAGATGGGCGAAGCGATCCTGAAGGAATTGCAGAAGCTGCACGCGTAAGGCTGCATCGCAATCGTAGGGTGGGCAAAGCGGAAGCGTGCCCACCATTCTTATTGAGACTGCGCAGAGATGGTGGGCACGGCGCAAGGGCGCCTTTGCCCACCCTACAAGATCTCGCAAAAACAAAAAGGCCGGGCGTGAGCCCGGCCTTTTGATTCGGTCGCGACGTCCGCCTCAGTAGAGCGGGAAATTCTGCGGATAGCCGCCGAGATCGGCCGGCGTGGGCAGCGGCTGGCGATCGATCGGGCGGTTGTTGTTCTCGCGGGCGAAGGTCGGATAGCCGACGGCCGGCGGGAAGGCGTAGTCGCTGAACTTGCGGTCGCCCGGATTGACCTCGGTGCCGCCGTCGAGCCAGGAGCGCTTGCTCACATAGATACGGGTGCGGCCTTGCTGGTAGACCGCATTGGGGCCGCTCGGACCGTAAACGGGCCGGCCGCGATCGTCATAGCGCTGCTTGGTCCTGGTATCGGCCGAAGCCGGTGTCGCGAAGGCCATCGCAACCACGGCGCCCGCCGCAAGCAACGTCGCCAGTCTGTTCGCGGCAAAAAAATTCGAGCTCATCACGTCCCCTTCAGGCGGCAAGCCGCCAGTCGATTTCACCCCATACTAGCCCGGCTGGGGCGGTCGCAACTAGGTCAATTCAGTCACACCAGCCCGGAATAATCGTGCGTGCCGGCAAAAGTTGCATCGATACCAGTGACTTGAGCTTGATGCCGGTCAAAGCGCGCCGCGCAATTGTGCGTTGGCGGCGCCCAGCAGCCAGTCGGCGGAGCCTTGGGAGGAGCCTTGGGAATCGCAGGCGCGGCGCTTCAGCTCCGCATGGGCGAACAATTCCGCGAGCTTTGGCTCGTTGCCCGAGGCGAGCTGCGTCAGCCGGTTCAGGGTGCAGGCGATCGCCGCCCGCCGGGCCGGCATGGTGTCGCCCTGGCAGGAGAAGCCGGAGATCTGCAGCGCAGGCTCCTCGTTGCGCTTGAGGTAGCTGAGGCACGCCGGCGTCCCATCCGCTGTGCCTGATGGCCGGAACAGGGCGACGGGTCCGAATTTGGTGTCGATCAGGCCGGCCTGCTCGAGCGCGGTCGCCGCACCCAGGCCCATCTGGACGGCGAGGCCCGCGGTCGCCGGCCGCGTCACGTCGAATTCGCTGCCTTCCCGGTAGATCTCGAGCTCGGCCACGGGCTTGTCAGCAGCGCCGGTCCAGCGCATCACGTCGCGGCGACCGCCCTCAGGATGCCGTAGGATGGTGTAAGAGGCTGTTTTCTCGGATGAATCAAGCCGGTTGAGGGCAAAGGCCGGGTGCGAGCGCTCCGCGACAGCCCAGCCGGGCTTTTCCCCGGGCCCATCGTCGCGCAGATCCGGCAGCTGGCCGAGACCCGCAAGCGCGAGGATGGCAAACAGGGCGAGCGTCCCCACATAGGCAAGCAGGCGCGCCAGCGTGCCGACGACCTCGTCGGCGAAATTGGCGAGCGCCAGATGGATCTGGGTGGGGGTTGCGGCCGTGCCGGCCTCAGGCGACTGCATCCACGGCCTTCAGGCATGGTCCAACGTTGTCTTGAGGCCGGTTCTCGCATAGAAGCGCTGCTCTTCCTGTTTAAGCGTCAGCTTCAGGAACGGGCTTTTTCATCGGAGAGTGAACGATGGGTTACAAAGTCGCAGTCGTCGGCGCGACCGGCAATGTCGGACGGGAAATGCTCAATATCCTCGATGAGCGCAAATTTCCTGCGGACGAGGTCGTGGCCCTGGCGTCACGCCGCAGCATGGGCGTCGAGGTCTCCTATGGCGACCGCACCCTGAAGGTCAAAGCGCTCGAGCATTACGATTTCTCCGACGTCGACATTTGCCTGATGTCGGCGGGCGGCGAGGTGTCGAAGGAATGGTCGCCGAAGATCGGTGCCGCCGGCACCGTCGTCATCGACAATTCCTCGGCCTGGCGCATGGATCCGGACGTGCCGCTGATCGTGCCGGAAGTGAACGCCGACGCCACCAAGGGCTTCGCCAAGAAGAACATCATCGCCAACCCGAATTGCTCGACCGCGCAGCTCGTGGTCGCGCTGAAGCCGCTGCACGACAAGGCGACGATCAAGCGCGTCGTGGTCTCGACCTATCAATCGGTGTCGGGCGCCGGCAAGGACGCGATGGACGAGCTGTTCTCGCAGACCAAGGCCGTCTACACCAACCAGGAGCTGGTCAATAAGAAGTTTCCCACGCGCATCGCCTTCAACGTCATCCCCCACATCGACGTCTTCATGGAGGACGGCTACACCAAGGAAGAGTGGAAGATGATGGCGGAGACCAAGAAGATTCTTGATCCCAAGATCAAGCTCTCCGCCACCTGCGTGCGCGTGCCGGTGTTCGTCGGCCATTCCGAAGCCGTCAACATCGAGTTCGAGAACCCGATCAGCGCCGACGAAGCGCGCGACATCCTGCGCAAGTCGCCGGGCTGCCTCGTCATCGACAAGCAGGAGGCTGGCGGCTACGCCACGCCGTATGAAGCGGCCGGCGAGGACGCGACCTATATCAGCCGCATCCGCGAGGACGCGACGGTGGAGAACGGCCTCGTGCTGTGGTGCGTGTCGGACAACTTACGCAAGGGCGCAGCCCTCAATGCGATTCAGATCGCGGAAGTCCTGATCAACCGCAAGCTGATCAGCGCGAAGAAGAAGGCGGCGTAAGGCTTCGCTCACTCCTCTCGTCGTCCCGGATTTGCGCTTACGCTTGTCCGGGACGACGATCGCATTTGAGGCGGCAGTCCGTAGGGTGGGCAAAGCGAAGCGTGCCCACCACTTTCGTAACAACCGGAAAAGATGGTGGGCACGGCGCGTTGCGCCTTTGCCCACCCTACGAATTCGAGCCAAGCCGCGGAAGGCTTACGCCGCGTCGCGCACGCTTCTGAATTCCTTCGCCGCCTGGTCCAGCACGAACAACGTTCCCTCGGCGACGCCGAAATAGGCGCCGTGCAGCTGCATCTCGCCGCTCTCGGCCGCCTTGCGCACGAACGGGAACGTCATCAGGTTCTCCAGGCTGCGGAACACCGCGGCCTTCTCGATGCGCTCGACGAATTGCGCCATGGTCTCGCGGTCGCGCTGCTCGACCACTTCGCCCGGCTTGATGAACATCTGCATCCATTTGCCGATGAAGTCGCCGGGCGTCAGCGGCTCAATCTTGTCGACGAAGGCGCGGATGCCGCCGCATTGCGCGTGGCCGAGCACGACGATGTGCTTCACCTTGAGCACCTTCACGGCATATTCCAGCGCGGCCGAGACGCCGTGCGCGTTGCCGTCGGGCTGATACACCGGCACCAGATTGGCGATGTTGCGGACCACGAACAATTCGCCCGGGCCGACGTCGAAGATGGTTTCCGGCGCGACACGGCTGTCGCAGCAGCCGATCACCATCACTTCCGGGAACTGTCCCTTCACCGACAGCTCGCGATAGCGGTTCTGCTCGGCCGGCAGCCGCTGGGTGGCGAAGGCGTGGTAGCCTTCCAGCAAATGCTTCGGGAACGCGATCATGGCCTATGCCTAATCATATACCGATAGCGCGAACAAGCCTTTCGAATAGGCAGGCCAGGTGCTATCGGCTTCGGCCATAATAGAGACGAGCAAACCGGAAGGAACGTCGCATGACCCGCCCGCGCCGCAGCCATTTGTTCATGCCCGGCTCCAACCCCCGCGCCCTTGAAAAGGCGCGGATTGTCCCCGCCGACGGCCTCATCCTGGATCTCGAGGATTCCGTCGCCCCCGATGCCAAGGCGGTGGCGCGCGACGGCATCGCTGCCGCGATCGCCGCAAAAGGGTACGGCAAGCGCGAGATCCTGATCCGGACCAACGGCCTCGACACGCAATGGTGGGCCGATGACGTTGCGATGGCCGCCAAGGCCTCGCCCGACGGCATCCTGGTTCCGAAGGTCTCAAGTATCGAGGATCTCCAGACCATCGGCCGCCACCTCGCCGAGCTCGGCGCCGCGCCGACGGTGAAGGTCTGGGCCATGATCGAGACCGCGCGCGCGGTGCTGCATGCCGAGGAGCTGGCCGAAGCCGGCCGCGATCCGAAGACGCGCCTCTCCGGCTTCGTGTTCGGCCCGAACGACATCTCGCGCGAGACGCGGATCAAGATGCTGCCCGGCCGCGCCGCGATGATCCCGATGATCACCCATTGCATCCTGGCGACGCGCGCCCACGGCCTCGAGATTCTCGACGGCCCCTACAGCGACATCAACAATCCCGACGGCTTTGCCACCGAATGTGCGCAAGGCCGCGATCTCGGCTTCGACGGCAAGACGCTGATCCACCCCTCTCAGATCGAAGCCTGCAACGCCATCTTCACCCCGCCCGAGGAGGAAGTCGCGCGCGCCCGAAAGATCATCGCGGCGTTCGAGCTGCCGGAAAACGTCTCGCGCGGCGCGATCCGGCTGGATGGTGCGATGGTCGAGCGCCTGCACGCCGACATGGCGAAGCGCACGATCGAGATCGCGGACGCGATCGCGGCGATAGGGAAGGGCTAGTAAACGCAGTCACGCTCAAACGGAGCGAACATCGAGCCTGTTGCCGGAGTGCGGCGATTCCTTGGAATCTCATGATCCCGTCTTTTCCCGTTGCGGTGGTGAAAAGGGATGCTACGCTTCACCGATATTGATCCGGGCGAACATTTGATGCGTTTCTTTGGGGCGGCGATCCTTCTCGTCACATCACTTTGGTTCGGCCAGCCGGCGCTCGCGCAGCAGGCTCGAGTTGCGCTTGTCATCGGCAACGGCGCCTATGAGAAGGTGCCCGAGTTGGCGAATCCGACCCGCGATGCGGTGGACATCGGCCGCGCACTGGAGCGGCTCGATTTCAAGGTCACTCAGATCAAGAATGCGAACGCACAAGACATGAGGAAGGCCGTCGTCGAGTTCGGCCGCTCTGCCGAAGGAGCCGATCTCGCCGTCGTGTTTTACGCCGGGCACGGCATGGAGGTCGCCGGCGAGAACTGGCTGATCCCCGTCAGCGCGGAGTTGCGCAGCGATACCGACATCGAGAGCGAGGCCATCAGCCTGCGCTCGGTGAGCCTGCAGGTTTCGAAGGCACGGAAATTGGGCCTCGTGATACTCGATGCGTGTCGCAACAACCCCTTTGCCGCGAAGATGAAGCGCTCGATCAGCAACCGGGCCGTGGCTCGCGGACTCGCGCCGACCGAACCATCCGACAACGTTCTGATCGCGTATTCCGCTCGCGACGGGACCACGGCAAGCGATGGCGACGGCCGGAATAGCCCTTTCACGGCGTCGCTGCTGCGCCACATCGAAACACCGGGCCTCGAGATATCGTTTCTGTTTCGCCGGGTTCGCGACGACGTGATGGCGGCGACCAAGCGCGAACAGCAGCCTTTCGTGTATGGCTCGCTGTCGAAGGAAGAGATTTACCTGAAAGTGCCTGTCGCGGGCGCTCAGGCGCCGGCCGTGTCAACTCCGACACCTGTATCTGCGACTGCCGCGGAAGACGAGCAGTTCTGGCTGGCGATCCAGACATCGAACGTGGCAGGTCTCTACGAGGACTTTCTGATCAGGTATCCCCGCAGCAATTATGCCGCGGAAGCGCGGCAGCGGATCAAGAATCTCAAGGCCACCGAGGTTGCTGCGGTATCGGCTCCGACCGCCCTTGCGGCATCGGACGCGAGCGGACGTCAGGGGACGGATTCCAGGACCGCCGATCGAAATCTATTTACGCCCGAGGATAGCCAGAAAGTTGCGGCCGTCGCAGCAGCTCAGCAACTCATTTTGCCGAGTTTCACGATCGCGTCCAGCCAGGACGTCCCGCTCAAAGCCGCTTCCCGATTCGTTGGAGTGTGGTCCAACAAGCTTGGATGGTCGAATGGCAAGGGGCGCTATGCGATGCTGATCATCACGGATGTCTCTGATACGGGGTTGGCCAAGGGATATTATCTGTGGGGGCCGCCGACGAAGGGGTCGTGGGTGAAAGACCAGCCGGGCTACAGATCGTTCGCGGAGTATATCACCGACAATAAATTTTCGATCGACGGAACGCCAGTGTCGGTCAAGCTGGAGAAGAACGTCCTTGCGCTCTCTTCGGTGAATAAGAATTCTACGTCGGAGACGGCAAACATAGAGCTTCGACCGATCTGGCAGCTTGTGTCGATGCCGAAGGATACCGAGCCGGCAGCGAAGCAGGAGAGAAGCTCGCAGCCTCATGCCGCCAAGAGAGCAGACAAGACCGAATCAAGTGCTCCGGCGGGTGTCAGCGGGACGACGATGGAAGAGCGCTATCGCGCCTGTCGAAAGCTCGTGAAGGGATTCGCCCAGCGCGACGCGTGCGCCCGAAGGGGGGCGCTCTAACTCCGTCAGGCCATCGCCTCAGTGCGGTGCGACGTCTGCGCGATCGAGTGTTTCCGGCGTCGAAGCGTTGTTGCAACAGCCGCGGTAATTTTCAACGGCCGTGCCGGTGACCGGCTCCAGATTGCAGCGTGCCTTCTGATGGCACAGCGAGCAGACCGGCTCTATGTCGCGCAGCAGAAGCGCCTGCACGCCGACATGGCGCGCAGCACGATCGAGATGGCGGACGCGATCGCGGCGATGGGCAAGGGCTAGGGCGTGCCTGCGGCTTTCTGAGCGATGCCGTGCCATATGGCATCTTTCAGAGCGATGAGAGATGGCGGTGGAATGGTCGGCGGATCCGCAGGCCCATTTGCTGCTCCCGGCACCAGGACGGCAACGTGTATCTCGCCATCCGTGTAGTAGGGGTCGCCACCCCCGTTTCGGCCGAACAGAGTTGGGCCTATGCCCGAGATCTGAAAGAAACTGCCGACGACACGTGCCGCGCGCAAGTCGGCCATCAAGAGATCTCGCTCGGCATCGATGCTGGCCGCGATGTGATGGGTGACTTGTCCCGTGTCGTGGCTCAGGCCGACGCCCCGATCGAAAGTCGCCGAACCGAGCCAAACCGGGCGACCATCATCGCCCTTCTCAAGGGCCTTCCAGAATCGAACATGATTTCGCCGATCGGCGCTGCGCCCTGCCGGCTTCTCGAAAGCGTATTGCTCCTTCTTTCCAAGATAGTAGAGCGGGCTGACCGGAGCGCTCCGATATGGCCGATCCAGCACCACGCTTCCGATGATCTCGATGCTCGAGCGCAGCGTCACAGCATCGGCCGCAAACCATCCGGCCGCATTCATTGCGCGGACGACGTCCTCGTCGTTGCCAACAAGTCCAACGTTCAGGGGATCAGCAGGGATATCGTCCGACGTCCTGGTGATCATCGGCAACGAAGCGAGCCCAGCTTCGTGCTCGTGGTGAATCCACAAGGTGGGGACCAGAATGTAAGCCAGGGCCAGATAGGCGAACAGGATAACAGCCAAGCGGTAAGGCCATCGCCGTTTCCTCGTCTCGCTCTTGGCAAAATTAGTCATGCGATATCGTTCGAGCCAGGATACTCGACATCATACCAATCCGGCTCACTCAGTTCCAACGCTTATCGGACCCGCGTTAGCGCGGCGCGACGTCGGCGCGATCGAGTGAGCATTTGCGGCAGTTCGTGGCGTTAGCGATCGATCTCGTGTCCCGGACGCGCTGCAGCGTTCCCGGCGATGCGGAGCATCGTCCGGTACGCTGCTGCGCAGAGCCGGGACCCATCTCGCAGTGTTGCTGGGTCCCGGCCCTGCGGAGCGGCACTTCGCGCCGCACCGCGTCCGGGACACGAGGGAGAGCTACGAAAACCGCTCCGTCGCCCA
Organism: Bradyrhizobium sp. S3.12.5; assembly: GCF_040548225.1. Taxonomy (NCBI): domain Bacteria; kingdom Pseudomonadati; phylum Pseudomonadota; class Alphaproteobacteria; order Hyphomicrobiales; family Nitrobacteraceae; genus Bradyrhizobium; species Bradyrhizobium sp. S3.12.5. The sequence goes on along the minus strand of NZ_JBEPRF010000024.1, from coordinate 94,660 downwards.
CGCATACAGGCTGCCCGGGATCGGCTTCTCGCCGCCGCGGCCCTTAGGCGAGATGTGCAGGCCGATGATCTCGGGGTCGGTGACGAGGCCGAGATAGCTCGAGGGATCGAAGAACAGTTTTGGCTCGGCGTGCACGGCGTAGAACGACTGCTTCGGCAGCGCGCATCTCAATTCGCCGGTGCGGCGCGCGAGCGCGGTCAGTGCCGCCGGCCCGAAGATCGCGACACGAATGTCCGACAGGCGATTCGAGCCGCCGCGCAGGCGGCGCATCAGGAAGGTGATGCGGTGGCGAACCGACAGCCAGTTCGGCGTCAGCTCCTCCTGCTCCATCAGCTCTTCGAAGGCCGCGACGATGCGGTGCTGCGGCGGCAGATAGATCACGGAATTGCCGAGCTGGCGTGGCCGCTCCCAGGCGAAGTACGGCTTTGCCGGATCGATCTCGGCGGGCTTGAGCAGCAGCACATCGGCATCGAGCCAGAGGCCGAGACCCTTCGCCATCAGCTTCATGCGGAAGAAGTCGCTGAACTGCAGCGTGGTCCAGTCGCGCCAGCTGCCGTCCGGCTGCGGCGGCCGCAGTCGCTCGGAGAACGCATGCGGCAGGATTGCCTCGGCATCGGCATTGCCGACGCCCGCCGGAAGACCAGGAATGGTGTCGAAGCTATAGACCGTGACCTTGTGGCCGGCAGCCAGCTGCGAGCGCAGACAGGTCTGGCGCAGCGCGTCCATCGGGCCATGCCAGAAGGTGACGATCTCGGGCAGCATGAGGGAAGCTTAGAGCATGATCCGGAAAAGTGTGCAGCGGTTTTCCGATAAGATCATGCTCGAACAGAAGCGGATATCGCGGGCAAAGAAAAAGCCCCGGCGCGGACAGCACCGGGGCTCAAAACTGAACGTCGATCTCAGGCCCAGGCGCGTTCGCGCTTGAGCTTGTCTTCATAGGTGTCGATCGAGGCCTTCTTCTCCATGGTGAGACCGATGTCGTCGAGGCCGTTGATCAGGCAGTGCTTGCGGAACGGGTCGATCTCGAACTTGACCTTGCCGCCATCGGGGCCGCGGATCTCCTGGTTCGGCAGGTCGATCGTCAGCGTCGCGTTGGCGCCGCGCTCGGCGTCGTCGAACAGCTTGTCGAGGTCTTCCTGGGCAACGCGGATCGGCAGAATGCCGTTCTTGAAGCAGTTGTTGTAGAAGATGTCGCCGAACGAGGTCGAGATCACGCAGCGGATTCCGAAATCGAGCAGCGCCCAGGGCGCGTGCTCGCGGCTCGAGCCGCAGCCGAAATTGTCGCCGGCCACCAGCACCTTCGTGTTGCGATAGGCGGGCTGGTTGAGGACGAAATCCGGGTTCTCGCTGCCGTCGTCCTTGTAGCGCTGCTCGGAGAAGAGCCCCTTGCCAAGCCCGGTGCGCTTGATGGTCTTGAGGTACTGCTTCGGAATAATCATGTCGGTGTCGACATTGATGATCTTCAGCGGCGCCGCGACGCCTTCCAGCGTAGTGAACTTGTCCATGGTTGCGCTTCCCGAGAGTGGTTAGGGACCGCGTATTTATCGCGATCGGGGGTCGAATCCTAGACCGATTTCGGCAGACCTAGTCTGCCCGAGCCTCGATCGCCGCCATATCGTCGTCCGAGAGGCCGAAATGGTGGCCGATTTCGTGAATCAGGACGTGACGGACGATATGGCCGAGGCTTTCGTCGTGCTCGGCCCAGTAGTCCAGGATCGGCCGGCGGTAGAGCCAGACCATGTTGGGCAGCCGCGCCACGTCGCCAAAACTCTGCTGGGGCAGGCCGACGCCCTGGAACAGGCCGAGCAGGTCGAACTCGCTGTCGCATTGCATCTCGTCCAGGACCTCCTCGGTGGGGAAGTCATCGACGCGGATGATCAGGCCTTCGCAAAGGCCGCGGAATCCCGCCGGCAGGCGCTCGAAAATGTCGTGCGCCGTCACCTCCATCTCGGCCAGCGAGGGTGCTTTCAGGTCCGTCCACATGGGGTTGTTCTTAGCGCGGGTTCCGCAGCGATGCATCCGGCTTTATAAGGGCAGCGAGGTTGACGGGCGCCGCCAAAACGGGGAGCTTGAGGCCTCGGTGAGGATGGTTCAGGTGGGCGGAAAAATGCGAGGAAAAACAGCGCTGACGCTACTGTGCATGGGGTTGTTTTCGCAAGTCTGCGTTGGTGCACATGCCCAGACCTTTGCGCAGCCTGCCGGCACCGTGGTTCGCATGGCCCAGGTGGTCGCGCCCGACGACGTCCCGCCGCCGCGCAAGCGCCCCCAGACCCGCCTGCGCGTCACCCCCTATTACACCCCGGACGGCGTCTATCCGCGCTACAACCCGGGCCCGGATGCGGTCCGCGAGTGCAACGCCACCTATGTGCAGGAATTCCGGCCGAGCGGCACGGTGATCGTGCCGCATATGAGTTGCTACTGGCGTCGCGGCTGAATTTGGCATCACCAGGTCGTCATGACGAGATGGATCGCACTGGCCGTTGTTGTTGCGCTCGCCGCCGGCCTGCCTCACGTTTTCGCGGCGCAGAGGGTGACGAAGCTGCCGGATGCCTCCGCCGGGCGCGCGGTGTTCGATGCGCGGCGGCATGTGCGATACGAGTTCGCGCCTACTTCTCGCCGTCCCGATCCGCACTATTATGCGCGGCCCGTTGGTTACCGTCCCTATCCCTACGGCGTGCCCGCGCCGTTCGTGTTCGGCTACGGGCCGTGGTGGTGACGCGAGCAGCGTCGTTCATCATGGCGGCGGCTTGCGCTACGGCGGCATCCACTACGGCGGCTACCACGATCAAAATGGAAAGGGCGCCGCGGCGGCGCCCTTTGTTTATTCGATGACCCACGATTGCAGGCAGTGGCTCAGCGCCACTCCCTGACGTCAACGAAGTGACCCGCGATCGCAGCCGCTGCGGCCATCGCGGGCGACACCAGATGGGTGCGGCCCTTGAAACCCTGGCGTCCCTCGAAGTTGCGGTTCGAGGTCGAGGCGCAGCGCTCTTCCGGGGCCAGCTTGTCCGGGTTCATGGCGAGGCACATCGAGCAGCCGGGCTCGCGCCATTCGAAGCCGGCCTTGATGAAGATCTTGTCCAGACCCTCAGCTTCGGCCTGCTCCTTCACGATGCCGGAGCCCGGCACGACCATGGCGTTGACATGGCCAGAGACGTGCTTGCCTTCCGCGATCTTGGCGGCGGCGCGCAAATCCTCGATGCGGCCGTTGGTGCAGGAACCGATGAAGATGCGATCGAGCTTGATGTCCGTGATCTTGGTCCCCGCCGTCAGGCCCATGTACTTCAAGGCGCGATGCTTGGAGAGACGCTTGGCCTCGTCCGCGATCTTGTCGGGATCGGGCACGATGCCGGTCACCGAGATCACGTCCTCAGGGCTCGTGCCCCAGGTCACGATCGGCGGCAGCTTGGCTGCATCGAGCCGCAGCTCGCTATCGAAATGCGCGCCCTCGTCGGAGCGCAAGCCCTCCCAGTAGCGCATCGCCGCATCCCAGTCCGCGCCCTTCGGCGCCTTCGGACGGCCGCGCAGGAAGTCGTAGGCTTTCTGGTCGGGCGCGACGAGACCGGCACGCGCGCCGCCTTCGATCGACATGTTGCAGACCGTCATGCGGCCTTCCATCGACAGTGCGCGGATCGCCTCGCCGGCGTATTCCAGCACATAGCCGGTGCCGCCCGCGGTGCCGATCTCGCCGATGATGGCGAGGATGATGTCCTTGCCCGTCACGCCTTCAGGCAATTTGCCGTCGACGCTGACGCGCATGTTCTTCGCCTTCTTTTGGATCAGCGTCTGCGTCGCCAGCACGTGCTCGACCTCGGAGGTGCCGATGCCGTGGGCGAGCGCACCGAACGCACCATGCGTCGAGGTGTGGCTGTCACCGCAAACGATCGTGGTGCCGGGCAGGGTAAAACCCTGCTCGGGGCCGATGACGTGGACGATGCCCTGGCGCTTGTCGAACTCGTTGTAATATTCGATGCCGAATTCCTTGGCGTTGTCGGCGAGCGCCTTGATCTGCTCGATGCTCTCCGGATCCGGGTTCGGCTTGGTGCGGTCGGTGGTCGGCACGTTGTGGTCAACGACAGCGAGCGTCTTCTCGGGGGCGTGCACCTTGCGGCCGGTGGCGCGCAGGCCTTCGAACGCCTGCGGCGAGGTGACCTCATGCACCAGATGGCGATCGATGTAGAGCAGGCAGGTGCCGTCATCGGCTTCGTGCACCAGATGGTCGTTCCAGATCTTGTCGTATAAAGTGGTCGGCTTGGACATGAGCTTAAGCTCCGAACAATGTATGTCAGTGGATATGCGCGGGTTCGCGCGGGGCAACAGGGCAGCCTTGAGCGCAGCCTTTAAGCTGCGGGACTAAGCTCTGACGTTGCCGAGGTCGCGAAGCGTCCGAAGAACCGGCCAGGCAGCCGCGAGCGATCGTCGATGACGATGCGCTGGGGGGTTACGAGGCAGGTCAGATCTGGAAACATTCCAGGAATATATAGCAGGGAGATCTGGAATCGCGAGGGCTTTGACGCGCACGGCTGACGCAACAAAAAAGCGCGGGGCCAAGCCCCGCGCTTTTCGAAACTCGTCTGGTAGCGGAGCTTACTCGTTGACGGCGGCCTTGTGCTCAGTCTTCTCGACGATGCGGGCCGACTTGCCGCGGAGATTGCGGAGGTAATAGAGCTTGGCGCGGCGCACCTTGCCGCGGCGCACCACCTTGATCGAGTCGATCATCGGCGACATCACCGGGAACACGCGCTCCACGCCCTCGCCGTAGGAGATCTTGCGGACGGTGAAGCTCTCGTTGAGGCCACCGCCGGAACGGCCGATGCAAACGCCTTCATAGGCCTGCACGCGGGTGCGGTCGCCTTCGACCACCTTCACGTTGACGATCACGGTGTCGCCGGGACCGAACTCCGGAATGTCCTTGGTGGCGGAGAGCTTGTCGAACTGCTCTTTTTCGAGCTGCTGAATCAGGTTCATGGGTAAATCTCCATCGGCGCGCCCAGCCTTGGAAACGGGGGCTGCGCGAAATTCGTCTATCCAGCCATTGCGGATGTGGCCGCTCCTATAAGGCAAGCCGGAGCGTTTGTCACCCGTCCGTCTTGTTTTTTGCCGTTTTTTGGCGTCCGGGCCGATTCGGGGCCTTGGGGGGGATTTGGGCCCATAAATCGGGACGCCGTGCCGCCGTCAGGGCCTCGGATTGCGTCCGCCGCCAGGCCGCGACCTTGGCGTGGTCTCCGGAGGTCAGGATCTCTGGGATCGGAACCCCCTCGAACAACTGCGGACGGGTGTACTGGGGGTACTCAAGGAGGCCGTCGGAAAAACTCTCTTCGGTTCCCGAGGCTTCCTTGCCCATCACCCCCGGCAGCAGCCGGACGCAGGCGTCGATCAGGGCCATCGCAGCGATTTCGCCCCCCGAGAGCACGTAATCGCCGATCGAGACCTCCTCCAGGGCGCGGGCGTCAATCACCCGCTGGTCGACCCCCTCGAACCGCCCGCAGACGATCAGGGGGCCGGGGCCCTGGGCGAGCTCGGCGACACGGGCCTGGGTCAATGGCCGACCGCGCGGGCTCATCAGCAGTTTCGGCCGGTCGGGACGGACCTCCACGGCGTCGATGGCCGCCGCCAGAACGTCCGCCCGCAGCACCATGCCCGGGCCGCCGCCGGCCGGAGTGTCGTCGACGCTGCGGTGACGGTCCGTGGCGGAAGCCCGGATGTCCCGCGCCTCGATCTCCCACACGCCGGAGGTCAGCGCCCGGCCGGCCAGGCTCACGCCGAGCGGCCCCGGAAACATCTCCGGAAACAGCGTCAGCACCGTCGCGCGCCAGGGTGAGGGGTTTGTCATCGTGCTTCTAAAAATTCCGTCGTCCCGGCGAAGGCCGGGACTCATCACCACCGCAGTCCGTTTTGCGATGATCGGGGCCATCAGCTTAGCGAAAAAACACGTCTCGTGGTTATGGGTCCCGGCCTTCGCCGGGACGACCCGGAGAGGGATCCTCGCCTTCGACTTCCTGCGGCAGCTCGATCACGACGCGGCCGCCGGCGATGTCGACCTCAGGCACAATCGCATTGGTGAACGGCAGCAGCATCGTCGCGCCCTTGAGGGGCGCGATCTCGATGATGTCGCCGGCACCGAAATTATGGATCGCGAGCACGCGGCCGAGCGCACCGCCATCTGTGGTGACGGCAGCGAGCCCGATCAGATCGGCATGGTAATATTCGTCCTCATCGGTCGCGGGCAGTTTTTCGCGCGCGACATAGAGTTCGATTCCGTTGAGGCGCTCGGCCTCATCGCGGGTCGCGACGCCCTTGAAGGTCGCGACCAGATGGTCCTTGGCTTCGCGGGCCTGCGCCAGCTCGAACTGGCGCTTGCCGTCCTTGGAGAGAAGCGGACCGTAGCGCTTAACGGCAAAGGGATCTTCGGTGAAGGTCCACAATTTGACCGCGCCGCGCACACCATGCGCGGCGCCGATCCGCGCGACGCAGATCAGCGCCGACATGGATGAGCCTTAGCCCTTCGCAGCGGCTTCGGCCTGCGCCTTGCGCTCCTTGCGCGGCACGGCCTTCTCGGGGTTGTTGCGCGCTTCGCGCTTCTTGACGCCGGCGGCGTCGAGGAAGCGGGACACGCGGTCCGACGGCTGCGCGCCCTTGGCGAGCCAGGCCTTCACCTTGTCCATGTCGAGCTTGAGCCGGGTCTCGTTGTCCTTCGGCAGCAGCGGGTTGAAGTGACCGAGCCGCTCGATGAAGCGGCCATCGCGGGGGAAGCGCGAGTCGGCGACGACGACGTGATAGACGGGACGCTTCTTGGTGCCTGCGCGGGCGAGGCGGATAACGACGGACATTTAGTTCTCCTTCGAAGTACGGTTTGCAAAGTACGTTTTGTTCGGTTGATTGGTATTCCGCGTTGCGTGAGACCGATGCGATCCCTCGCGACGAATTCCTCATTTCTTCTTGCCCGGAAAACCGCCGAGGCCCGGCAGCGTCGGCTTGCCGCTCAGCCCGGTCAGTCCAGGAACGTTCGGCAGACCGGTGCGAAGACCGGCCGGCAAATCCTTCGGCAGGCTGGGCAGACCCTGTCCGCCGCCGCCCTGCATTTTCTCCTGCAGCGCCTTCATCTCGTCCGGAGACGGCATCTTCATGCCGCCACCAAAACCCATGGCCTGAGCGATGCCGGCCAGCGGACCGCGCTTGCCCGAGCCCATGGCCTTCATCACGTCGGCCATGTTCCGGTGCATCTTCAGCAGCTTGTTGACCTGCTCGACGCTCTGGCCGGAGCCAGCGGCGATCCGCTTCTTGCGGCTGGCCTTGAGCAGGTCGGGATGACGGCGCTCGTCGCGCGTCATGGAATCGATCACCGCGACCTGGCGCTTCAGGATCTTGTCGTCGATGCCGGCGGCCGCGATCTGGTTCTTCATCTTGGCGATGCCGGGCATCATGCCCATCAGGCCGCTGATGCCGCCCATGCTGGCCATCTGCGAGAGCTGCTCGCGCATGTCGTTGAGGTCGAACTGACCCTTGCGCATACGCTCGGCGGTGCGCGCGGCCTTCTCCGCGTCGATGTTGGCGGCGGCGCGCTCGACCAGCGACACCACGTCGCCCATGCCGAGGATGCGGCCGGCGATACGATCGGGGTGGAAATCTTCCAGCGCATCGGTCTTTTCACCGGTGCCGATCAGCTTGATCGGCTTGCCGGTGACGGCGCGCATCGACAGCGCAGCGCCGCCGCGGCCGTCGCCGTCGACGCGCGTGAGCACGATGCCGGTGAGGCCGACGCGCTCGTCGAACGCGCGAGCGAGGTTGACGGCGTCCTGGCCCGTCAGGGAGTCCGCGACCAGCAGCACTTCATGCGGGTTCGCCGCCGCTTTGATGCTAGCTGCCTCCGCCATCATCTCTTCGTCGAGCGTGGTGCGGCCGGCGGTGTCGAGCAGCACGATGTCGTAGCCGCCGAGCTTGCCCGCTTCGAGCGCGCGTTTCGCAATCTGAGCCGGCTGCTGGCCGGCAACGATCGGCAGGGTCGGAATGTCGAGATCGCGACCGAGCACGGCCAGCTGCTCCATCGCCGCCGGGCGATAGATGTCGAGCGAAGCCATCAGCACCTTGCGCTTGTCGCGTTGGACCAGGCGGCGGGCGAGCTTTGCGGTGGTGGTCGTCTTGCCCGAGCCTTGCAGACCGACCATCATGATCGGCACCGGCGGCACGGAATTGACGTCGATTGTCTGGCTTTCGGCGCCGAGCATGTTGATCAGCTCGTCATGGACGATCTTGACAACCATCTGGCCGGGCGTGACCGACTTGACGACGGTGGCGCCGATCGCCTGCTCGCGGACGCGTTCGGTGAAGCTGCGCACGACCTCGAGCGCGACGTCGGCCTCGAGCAGCGCGCGGCGCACCTCGCGCATGGCGGCGTCGACGTCCTTTTCGGTCAGCGCACCGCGCCCCGTCAGACGATCGAGAATGCCGCCAAGCCGTTCCGACAGATTGTCGAACAATGCCGTTGTCCTGTTTAACCTCTCCCCGCCTGCAGGGAGAGGTCGCCGCGCCCTTGCGCGGCGGGTGAGGGGGTACGGGACTCTCCACGCGCGCCACACGCGGAGGGAGCCCCTCACCCCGACCCTCTCCCCGCAAGAGCGGGGCGAGGGAGAAGAAAGTCCAAACACCTTTGCGCCCGAGGGCGCATCGCGCTGTCGGGCGTTGGCCTCTGGTCTCTAGGACCAGTGGGCGGGTCGAAAAGAAAGCCTTTCCGAGAAAGTGGCGGGGTTAAACTCCGCTCACGCCCAAAAGTCAAGGAAAGTTAGGGTGGCGGGATGGCTTTGCCAGGGCAAGGTCTTGAAAACAGGGCGTTTCCGGCGATGGGTTCCTTTTTCGGCGGTCCCGCCCATATAGGCGGTGATGTCCGACCGTCCCAACCATCCCTGAAGCCCGCCCCGTGCCGATCACCCGCCGCCGCATCTTCGGACTGCTTGCCGGGGCCAGTGCGCTGGTCGGTGTTCCCCTTTGGATCTCCCGCATGAAAACCTATGACGGCCCGGTCTCCGATCATTTCGACGGCTTGCACTTCTTCGATCCGGACGGCGCGCCGCCGAGATCGCTCGGTGAGGTGTTCCGCTGGCAGTTCGGCGGCGGCCAAAAGCGCGCGAAATGGCCGGACTGGGCGCCGAGCCCCCATGCCGACACCCCGCCGGAGCGCGTCGATGGCGACAGGGCGCGGTTCTCCTTCGTCGGCCACGCCAGCTGGCTGATCCAGACCGGCGGCCTCAACATCCTCGTCGATCCCGTCTGGTCGATGCGGGTGTCGCCGGTGGGGTGGGCCGGACCAAAACGCCACAACGATCCCGGCATTGCCTTCGAGAAGCTGCCGAAGATCGACGTCGTGCTGGTCTCGCACGGGCACTACGATCATCTCGACATCGCGACGCTGTCGCGGCTCGCGAAAAATTTTGCGCCGCGCGTGGTCACCCCGCTCGGCAACGACGTCACAATGCGCAGCAGCGATTCCTCGATCAAGGCGGAAGCGTTCGACTGGCACGAGCGCGTCGAGCTCGGTAGCGGTGTCGCCGTGACTCTGGTGCCGACCCGGCACTGGTCGGCGCGCGGCATGTTCGACCGCAACAAGGCGCTGTGGGCGAGCTTTGTGCTGGAGACGCCTGCGGGGAAAATCTACGTCGTCTGCGATTCCGGCTATGGCGACGGCGGACATTTTCGCCGGGTTGCCGAGAAGCACGGGCCGCTGCGTCTGGCGATTCTTCCCATCGGCGCCTACGAGCCGCGCTGGTTCATGCGCGATCAGCACATGAACCCGGAAGATGCGGTGAAAGCGCTCGATGATTGCGGCGCGCAACAGGCGCTCGGGCATCATCACGGCACGTTCCAGCTCACCGATGAAGCGATCGACGCGCCGGAGAAGGCGCTGGTGGAAGCGCTCGATGCGGCCAAGATTCCGCAGGAGCGGTTCGTGGCGATGAAGCCCGGGCAGGTGGTGGAGATTTAGGTCTCGCCACGCACACAGTTCGTGCCCCGGCTCTGCAGCGCAGCGTCTCTTCGACGATGCGCTGCAGAGCCGGGGCACATGTCGACGTATTGTATCGTGTCGCTTTTTCCGGGTCCCGGCTCTGCGCAGCAGCGTTTCACGCTGCAGCGCGTCCGGGACACGAGAGTTATTGCTCTTTCGGCTTGATCCCCCAGCTCACATTCACCGTCACCGACAGCGTTTCCTCACCCGGCGCAACGGCAGCAGGCGCGGCCATCGGGGCTGCGGCCATGCGGCCCTTGAACAGCGGCATGGGAGCACCACCTTCGGAGACGCTGAGCGGCGCGCCCAGCGTGACGCCGGTGGCCTTGGCATAGATCTCGGCCTTGCGGCGGGCGTCGGCGACCGCCCGCTCGCGGGCGTCGTCGAGCAGCTTCGAGGCTTGCGTCACTTCAAACGAGATGTTGCCGATATCGTTTGCGCCGGCGCTGACCAGCGTGTCTATGATGCCGGCGACCTTGGTCACGTCGCGGATTTTTACGGTGACGCGGTTGGAGGCGCGGAAGCTGACCACCGGCGAGGCGCCGTTCGAGCGGTTCGGCGCATATTGTGGCTGCAGCGACAGCCGCGAGGTCTGGTAATCCTTTTCGTCGATGCCGGCGCCCTTCAGCGCCAGCAGCACCTTGCCCATCGCGGCGTTGTTGGCGTCGGACGCTTCCTTCGCCGACTTGGCATCATTGGCGACGCCGGCATCGATGTGCGCGAGATCGGGTGCCGCCGAGACGGTCGCCTCGCCGCTCACGGAGATGGCGGACGGAAAATCGTCGGCGAGCGCGGGCGCGGCCTGCAGCGTGGCGGCGAAAATAGCGGCGAGGGACGTAAAAAGGGCGGCGGGCTTTTTCATCGGACTCACTTCAGCGGAACGAACACATTGATCACGAGCTTGTCCTCGGCCGTCTTCAAGGGATCGGTGAGGTACTCCTCGATGAACGTGTCCTTGGCCTCCAGCTTCTTGTCGTCGAGGTGATTGGTGATCGCCTCATAGGTGTTGTCCATGTTGTCGTAGGAGCCGCGATGGACGAATTTCAGCGCCTTGCCCTCCGGCGATTTGCCGATGCTCATGTCCTTGGTCAGGTTCTTCGGGTCCTGCTCGACCGGAATCTCGGCGAGGAAGGTGAAGCCGGTGTCGTCGGTCGAGGTGTAGACGATCATCGAATTGCCGGCGTGCTTGATGCCCTGCTTGTCCAAGAGCGCGTTCAGCGCCTTGAAGGCGTCGACCAGCGTGTCGAAGGCCGAGTCCCAATTGGCGGTGCCCTTGACCATCACGACCTTCTTGGCCTCGAGCGTGGTCTCCAGTCCGAAGGGATCGGCGGTCTGCACCGGGGCGGGCGTAACGGACGCGGCGGGCGGGGGTGCCGCCGGGCCCGGCGACGGTGAGGCGCTGGCCGCTGGCGATGGTGCCGGCGAGGGAGTTGCCGCGGGCGCAGGCGAGGCACTTGCAGCCGGGGCGGGCGCGGCTGACGGGGCCGGCGAGGGACTAGCCGACGCGGCGGGCGCCGGGCTCGGGGTCTGCGCCGGAGCGCCGGACGGGCTAAGCGACAGCGCGACTGCCGGGATCAATGCGGCCAGAGCGAGACGACGAAAAGTGTTCATTTTATTCTCCCCAGACCTTGCCCACCAAGGCCTTAACCCGGCCGCGCATCCCGGTTCGCGCGAACTGCGCCGTTCTAACACGCGAGCGCCGAATTCGTCCCATGACAGATGCGTCATGGCAGGCGTCATGGTGGGCGTCCTGGTCTCGACGGCAAAACACTGGCCAAGCCGGCAAGGATCGCCATATAAGGCAGGCGAAATTCGGGAATTTTCATGAGCGCGCTGGCCAATCACGCTTTTGCCAAGATGAACGGCATCGGCAACGAGATCGTCGTTGTCGACATGCGCGATTCCGCCGGGAAGGTCACGTCGGACGATGCCCGCGCGGTGGCCTCCGCGCACGGCGGCGTGCCCTATGACCAGCTCATGGTGCTTCAGAAGCCGCGGCTCGACGGCACCGAAGCCTTCATCAGCATCTACAACAATGACGGCTCGGAAGCCGGCGCCTGCGGCAACGGCATGCGCTGCGTGGTGCGGCAGATTTTTGGGAAGAGCGGGCAGACCACGGCGACCTTCGAGACCGCGGCCGGCCTGCTCAATGCCTGGCAGGGCCCGGCAGCCGATCTCTACACCGTCGACATGGGCGCGCCAAAATTCGGGTGGCAGGATATTCCGCTGGCGGAAGAGTTTCGCGACACCCGCTACATCGAATTGCAGATCGGGCCGATCGACAAGCCGATCCTGCATTCGCCGTCCGTGGTCAGCATGGGCAATCCGCACGCGATCTTCTGGGTCGACGACGTCAACGCCTATGATCTCGAGCGCTTTGGTCCGCTGCTGGAGAATCATCCGATTTTCCCCGAGCGTGCCAACATCACGCTCGCCCACATTGTCGATCGCGAGCACATCACGATGCGCACCTGGGAGCGCGGTGCGGGTCTCACCAGGGCTTGCGGCTCGGCGGCCTGTGCGACTGCGGTTGCGGCTGCGCGCCTGAAGCGCACCGACCGCAAGGTCGAGATGACGCTGCCCGGCGGCAAGCTCGGCATCGAATGGCGCGAGCGCGACGACCACGTGCTGATGACGGGCACCGCGACCTTCGAATACGAAGGCAATTTCGATCCGGCGCTGTTCGCGCCGGCCGGGTAATGGCTGTCGAGGTCGTCACTTTCGGCTGCCGCCTCAATGCCTTCGAGGCAGAGGTGATCCGCCGCGAGGCGGAGGGCGCGGGGCTCGTAGACACCATCGTCATCAACAGCTGCGCCGTCACCAACGAGGCGGTGGCGCAGGCGCGCCAGTCGATCCGCAAGTTAAAGCGCGAACGGCCCGGTGCACGCATCGTCGTCACCGGCTGCGCGGCGCAGACACAAAGCAGCATGTTCGCGGACATGGCCGAGGTCGATCGCGTCGTCGGCAATGACGACAAGATGCGCAGCGATGCCTGGCGCGAGGCGCGCGACGCCTTCGATCTCGGCACAAGCGAGAAGATCGCCGTCAGCGACATCATGGCGGTGAAGGAGATGGCGCCGCATCTGGTCGACGGCTATGCGGGCGGCCTGCCGCGCGTGTTCGTGCAGGTGCAGAACGGCTGCGACCATCGCTGCACCTTCTGCATCATTCCCTACGGCCGCGGCAATTCGCGCTCGGTGCCGATGGGCGCGGTGGTCGATCAGGTGCGGGCGCTGGTCGAGCGCGGCCATGCCGAGATCGTGCTGACCGGCGTCGATCTCACCAGCTACGGTGCCGATCTGCCGGGCGCACCCAAGCTCGGCCTGCTGACCAGGCAGATCCTGCGGCACGTGCCGGAGCTGAAGCGGTTGCGCATCTCCTCGATCGATTCGATCGAGGCGGATCGCGATCTGTTGGATGCCATCGCCGATGATGCGCGGTTGATGCCGCATCTGCACCTGTCGCTGCAATCCGGCGACGACATGATCCTGAAGCGCATGAAGCGACGGCATTCGCGGCAGGATGCGATCCTCTTCTGCGATCAGGTGAGTCGGCTGCGGCCGGACATCGTCTTCGGCGCCGACATCATCGCGGGCTTTCCGACCGAGACCGAGGAGATGTTTTCCCGCTCGCTTGATCTGGTCGAGGAGTGCGGCCTGACGTTCCTGCACGTCTTCCCGTATTCACCGCGCCCCGGCACGCCGGCCGCGCGGATGCCGCAGGTCGCCGGCGGAGCGATCAAGGCGCGTGCGAAGCGGCTGCGCGCAGTGGGCGAGGCAGCGTTGCGGCAGCGGCTGCAAGCCGAGATCGGCGCGACGCGTGAGGTGCTGATCGAGAGCGATGGCCAGGGGCGCACCGAGCACTATCTGCCGGTGGCGATTGCGGGCAAGCGCGTGGGGAGCGTCGTGCCGCTCACGATTGCCGGCAGCGATGGCGAGCGGCTGACGACATAATCCGCTGTCTCTTCCCTTCTCCCCTTGTGGGAGAAGGTGGCGCGAAGCGCCGGATGAGGGGTTGCTTCAGCGAGCTCTGTTGCGAGAGACTCACACGCGGAGAGAGACCGCTCACCCGTCTCGCCGCTGCGCGGCGAGCCAACCTCTCCCACAAGGGGAGAGGGAAAATTACGACGCCCGGACCTGCCAGAAGCGCAGCGTGCGTCGTGCATTCTCCGGCGACATCCGTGCAAAATTGCTCTGCGCCCTCGCAACATCCGCTGGCTTCATTGCACCTGTCGCAAAGCGGCTTTCGAGCACGGCGGCGGTGGTTTCCCAGCTCAGCTGCGCCGCCTTGCACGGCACCAGCAGGCCGTCTTCGCGCAGGCTCTGCATCAGCGGGCGAATCACCTCGACCGTCGACCCTGACAATACTGCCAACGCGGCCACGGCCTCTTCGTAGCGCCGCTGCCTGGCGAAGCCGAGCAGCGTCGCCTCATTGAGCTGACCGGATGCCTTGAGATTCGCGATCGCGCGCTTGGCGCCCTCGAAATCGCGGACCCCCGACATCTCGCGCGCGACGCCGACGGTGACGGCGGCGATCGCGCTCTGGATTTCATCGAACAGATCGGGCGGCGCGCGCGACAGCAATCGCGTGCGAACCGTGTCCGTCGCCGAGCGCAGCAATTGGCGGCGCAGCTCCGACGGCAGGTCGACGCGGACGCCGACGCTGACGGCGAGCTCCGGATCGGACTCGGCCTGGCCGACAATAACGGTGAATCCGTTGCCCGAAACGCGCGCGCCGGGATTGGCGGCGAGACGGCGGCTGACGCTCGGATAGCGGCGCGCCAGCAGCGCGTCGGTGACGATCTCCTTCAGCCACCAGCGGCCGGCGACCGCGAGCAGATGCGGCTCGCCCTTGGATGATGCGATCTTCACCAGCTCGCCGTCGTCGAGGCGCGCGGATTCCTGCAGCACGGGGCCGGCGATGCGGATCTCGTCATTGTTGGCGAGGCGGCGGATGACGGAGGGCGGGGCCTGCGCGATCGGCGCAAGCTGGGCGCTGATTTCGGCGAGCGCAACGCGCGCGCCCATGTCGGCGATGGCGCGCAGCTCGATGGTGCCGATCAGGCGCTCGAGCACGTCGTCGAACAGCGCGATCTGCTCGTCGTCAAAACTTCCGGCGGAGGACAGGAACAGGTCGGTGACGCGCCGGGCCGTTTCGAGGCCCTTTTCCGCCGAACCGAGAAGAATGGCGGCTTCAACCTCGTCGATGATCGATAGTTCGGCATTGGACATGACGTGCTGCTCGTCCTGAGCGGATGACGGAAGCTTGTTCTAAGCAACCGCTATCACTAGAGACGAGCACTGAACGTTTCGTAAACCATGGCTCGGGGAAGGGGTTATTCCCCGTTCCAGCCGCAGGCGCGGAGCTTCTCATGCATGTGGGGCGGGGCCGGTGCGACGACGCGGACCGGCTCCTTGTTCCGGGAGATCGGCACCACGATCTCGCGGGAATGCAGGTGCAGCTTCGGCTCGCCGAAGCGCGGGCCGCGGCCGTATATGTTATCGCCGAAGATCGGCCAGCCGGTCGAAGCCGAATGCACCCGCAATTGATGGGTCCGTCCCGTCACCGGTTCCATGGCGAGCCAGGTGAAGCCCTCGCCGCGGCCCATCACCTTCCAGTTCGTGACGGCCTTCTGCCCCTCCGGGTCAGGCTTCTGCCACCAGCCGCGCTCCGCATTGAGCCGGCCGAGCGGCATGTCGATGGTGCCTTCGTCCTCGGCAGGGCCGCCCTCGACCACGGTCCAGTAGGTCTTGCCGATCTTGCCATGCTTGAACAGGAGGCCGAGCGAAGCGGTCGCCTTGCGATGGCGGCCGAGCACGAGGCAGCCGGAAGTGTCCTTGTCCAGCCGATGGGCCAGCACCGGCGGCCGCGGCAGGCCGAAACAGAGCGCGTTGAAGGAGGCTTCCAGATTGGCGCCGCCCTTGGGGCCGCGATGCACCGGCAGACCGGACGGCTTGTCGATGACCAGCATCAGCCCGTCGCGATGGAGCACGCGCGCCAAAATCTCGTCAGCGGTCAATTCGGGAACATCGAGCAATTGCAAGACTTTCGTTTAACAGCGGGAACGGCTAACACACCGCCACCATGAACGATACCACCCCCGAGACCTCCAAGCTGAGCTGGTGGCGCCGCCTGTCCAACGGGCTGAAGCGCACCTCGTCCTCGCTCGGAACCGCGGTCGCCGATCTCGTCACCAAGCGCAAGCTCGACCGCGCCATGCTCGACGACATCGAGGATGTGCTGCTGCGCGCCGACCTCGGCACCTCGGTCGCGGTGCGGATCGCGGATGCGGTCGGCACCGGGCGCTACGACAAGGCGATCTCGGCCGACGAGGTCAAGGACGTGGTCGCAACCGAGGTCGAGAAGGTGCTGGCGCCGGTGGCCAAGCCGCTCGAGATCGATGCGGGCAGGAAGCCGTTCGTGATCCTCGTGGTCGGCGTCAACGGCTCCGGCAAGACCACCACCATCGGCAAGCTCTCGCAAAAATTCGCGTCCGAAGGCCGCAAGGTGATGCTGGCCGCCGGCGACACGTTTCGCGCAGCAGCGATCGAGCAGCTCAAGGTCTGGGGCGAGCGCACCAGGACGCCGGTCATCGCGGGTGCGCAGGGCTCGGATTCGGCAAGTCTCGCCTTCAATGCGCTGACGGCGGCGAAGGAGCAGGCCATCGATGTGCTCCTGGTCGACACCGCCGGCCGCTTGCAGAACAAGGCCGAGCTGATGAACGAGCTCGAGAAGGTCGTGCGCGTCATCCGCAAGGTCGACGCTTCGGCGCCGCATGCGGTGCTGCTCGTGCTCGATGCCACCGTCGGCCAGAACGCGCTGTCGCAGGTCGAGGCCTTTCATCGCACCGCAGGGGTGACGGGCCTCGTGATGACCAAGCTCGACGGCACCGCGCGCGGCGGCATTCTGGTGGCGCTCGCGGAGAAATTCAAGCTGCCGGTGCATTTCATCGGCGTCGGCGAAGGCGTTGACGATCTCGCGCCGTTCACCGCGCGCGATTTCGCCCGTGCGATCGCCGGAATCGAATCGTAGGTTTCCTTCGTCATCCCCCGCGAAAGCGGGGGATCCAGTATTCCGAGCCGCCTGTGGTCTACAACCAGCGGCGCGGCGTACTGGATGCCCCGCCTTCGCGGGGCATGACAACAACAAAGGTCAGGTAATGGATAAGACCCAGCCGCATCCGCTGTTCAAGCTTGCGACCGAGCTCGGTCCGCTGCTCGTGTTCTTCTTCGTGAATGCGAAGTTCAATTTGTTCGCCGCGACCGGCGCCTTCATGGTCGCGATCGTGGTGGCGATGATCGCCTCCTATGTGGTGACGCGCCATATCCCGATCATGGCAATCGTGACCGGCGTGATCGTGCTGGTGTTCGGCACGCTGACCCTGGTCCTGCACGACGAGACCTTCATCAAGGTCAAGCCGACCATCATCTACGGCCTGTTCGCCGCGATCCTCGGCGGCGGCCTGCTGTTCGGCCGCTCCTTCATCGCCGTGATGTTCGACCAGATGTTCAACCTGACCCCGCAGGGCTGGCGCATCCTGACGCTGCGCTGGGCGCTGTTCTTCGCCGGCATGGCGGTGCTGAACGAGATCGTCTGGCGCACCCAGAGCACGGATTTCTGGGTGAACTTCAAGGTGTTTGGCGTCACGCCCATCACCATGATCTTCGCCATCGCCCAGATGCCGCTGACCAAGCGCTACGGCGTCGAGCCGGTGTCGCTGGAGACCAGCGAGGCCGAGGCGGGAGATGTGCGGAAGGGGTAATGCTCGTGCCCCGGACGCGCGAAGCGCGAGCCGGGACCCAGGCTCTCTCTAGAAGCGCGGTCGCGGCGGCATGGGCCCCGGCTCTGCAGCGCATCGCTGAACAAGCGCAGCGCTGTGTCCGGGGCACGAGATCGTACTAAGATCCCGCCTTCAACGCCTTCTCCATCTCCGGCAGCAGCACCGTCCGCAAATTCTCCTGCGTGATCGGGCCGACCAGCTTGTAGACGATGGTGCCTTCGCGGCCGACGACAAAGGTCTCAGGCACGCCATAGACGCCCCATTCGATCGAGGCGCGACCATTGGCGTCAGTGCCGACACGGCCGAACGGGTTGCCGTAACGGCCGAGGAAGCGCCGCGCGTTGTCGGGTGCATCCTTGTAGTTGATGCCGACGAGCTGGAAGCGCTTGTCCTTGGCAAGCTCCGTCAGTAGCGGCGCCTCGTCGTGACAGGGCACGCACCAGGAGGCCCAGACGTTGACGAGGCTGACCTTACCCTTGAACGCAGCGGGGTCGAGCCCGGGCACCTGCACGCTGTCGGCTTGCAATCCCTCAAGTGGCGGCAGCGTGGTCTGCGGCGCGGGCCGGCCGATCAGCGCGGAGGGAATTCGCGAAGGATCGCCGCTGCCGAGCCGGAACCAGAACAGCACGGCAAGGGCGACGAAGGCGAGCAGCGGCAGCACCATCAGGAAGGTGCGTCGCGGCGGCGTCGCGGGGGTCGATTGCTCGCTCATGGTGTATCCACCGCACTGCGGGCCGAGCGGCGCGTGACGCCGCTGCGATCGAGCTCGCGCAGACGTCGGGCCTGGTTGCGATAATCGAGCACGACCCAGCCGATCAGGATCGCGACGACGATGGCGGCGGCAGCATAGGAGGTCACAATGAATGACGCATAGGGACCAAGCGACATCGTCATGCGGCTTTCTGGCTCGCCTGCATCATCTGCAGCGAGCGGACGCGGCGGCGCAAGATCTCGTTGCGCATCGCCGCCAGATGCAGTGTGACGAACAGCAGCGTGAATGCGACCGCCATCACCAGGAGCGGGATCAGGAACGACTTGTCGAGCGTCGAGCCGCCCATGCGCATCACCGAGGCCGGTTGATGCAGCGTGTTCCACCAGTCGACCGAGAATTTGATGATCGGCAGATTGATCGCACCGACCAGCGTCAGCACGGCCGCTGCGCGTGCCGCGCGCGAGGGATCCTCAACCGCGCGCCACAGCGCCATCAGGCCGAGATACATCAGGAACAGGATCAGCACCGAGGTCAGCCGCGCATCCCATTCCCAATAGGTGCCCCACATCGGCCGGCCCCATAGCGAGCCCGTGAGCAACGCGAGGAAGGTGAAGCTGGCGCCGATCGGTGCCGCGGCCTTGGCGGCGACGTCGGCGAGCGGATGCCGCCACACCAGCGTGCCGAGCGAGGCGACGCTCATCACGCCCCAGACGAACATCGACAGCCACGCATTGGGCACGTGGATGAACATGATCTTCACGGTCGCGCCCTGCTGATAGTCGTCGGGCGCGAGAGCGGATTGATAAAGGCCGATCGCGAGCAGGATGACGGTCGCGGCCGCAAGCCACGGCACCACCCGCGCACTCAGCGCGAGGAACCGTGTGGGGTTGGCGAGATCGATCAGCGTCATCCTATCCTGATAATCGCAGGTCCGGGCTCACGCAATCAGCATCAAAGTGCGCAGCGAAAGTTGATCGGGGTCAAGGTCAGTCCAGTCCATGCTTCAGGCTCGCCGCCGCCGCGAATGGGCCTACGATGAGGCTGACCAGCGACAGCGCGCAGAGGATCGAGAACGGCGCGCCGAATGACAATGGCCCGGTGATCGCGGCCTGCGAGGCCGCAACGCCGAAGATCAGCACGGGAATCGATAGCGGCAGCACCAGGACGGCCATCAAGAGGCCACCACGATGCAGCGTCACCGCCAGTGCCGCACCGATCATGCCGGTAAATGTCAGCGCCGGGGTGCCGGCGAGCAGCGTCAGCGCCACGGCACCGGTCGCGGCCATGTCGAGGTTGAGCAACAGGCCCAGCACGGGGGTTGCGACAATCAGCGGCAGGCCCGCGGCCAGCCAATGCGCCAGCGCCTTGGCCGCGCAGGCCAGTTCCAGCGGCGTCCGGCTCATCGTGATCAAATCGAGCGAGCCGTCCTCATGGTCAGCCATGAACAGCCGGTCCAGCGTCAGCAGGCTGGCCAGCAGGGCGCCGAGCCAGAGGATGGCGGGCCCCAGCCGCGACAACAGCGCCAGGTCCGGCCCCACCGCAAATGGCATCAGCACCACCACGGTGAGGAAGAACAGCACGCCAATCAGCGCCCCGCCGCCAACGCGGAGCGCGATCCGGATGTCGCGGCGGATCAGGGCGGCGAGGGCGGTCATGAGGGGTCTCCGGCGGAGAGGCGGCCATGAGAGCCCGGCTCACGCCCCAAGCAAACTGCACTCCCTCCCCCGCTTGCGGGGGAGGGTTGGGGAGAGGGTGTCTCGACAACGAAGACTCCCCCTGGACTGAGGTCACGAGCCCGGTGCGGCCACTTGGAAAGCTGAGGGTTCATCGGATTCACACCATTCCCCCGATCCGCAGCTCCCGCGCCGCGATACCCAGCGCGGTATGCGTCGCCGCGATGATCAGGCCGCCGCGCGCCAGATGGTCGCGCATCAGGCCGCCGAACAAGTCCTGGCCGGCGACATCCAGCGCATTGGTCGGCTCGTCCAGCAGCCAGACCGGGCGGCGGACTGTCAGCAGCCGGGCCAGCGAGAGCCGGCGTCGCTGGCCTGCCGACAGGAAGGCGGCGGGCAGATCGGCGGCGTGGTCGAGGCCGACGGTGGCGAGGCTTTCAGCGGCGCCGCAGCGCTCGCCTCCCAGAAAATCAGCCCAGAATGACAGGTTTTCCGCCACGCTCAGCGCCGGCTTGAGGGCATCGCGATGGCCGAGATAGTGGCATTGCTCCGGCAGCGTCATTTCGGCGTCGCCCCCGTCGAGTACGATCCTGCCGCCAGCCGGAATGAGCAGGCCGGCAATCAGCCGCAGCAGCGAGGTCTTGCCCGATCCGTTGCGGCCCACCACCGCCACGACGTCGCCGGAGGCCGCCTCGAAGTCGAGCCCGGAAAATACCTCGCGACCGCCCCGCACGCAGGTGAGCCCCTGTCCAGAGAGCCGCATCTCGCCTCGTTTCAACCCGCTCAAAGCCGGGCCTCAGGAAAACTGGGGGTAGCGCATCAGAATTTTTGGCTCGCGAATTGCTGCGGTACGATTGTGGCTGTGGCGGCGCGGTTAGAAAGCTTCTATAAGCCCGGAACTACTTGATGCAGCAACTCAACCTGCCCCTGCAAGCGACCTAACCTGCTGCGCTGACGGTGTTACGATACCCCTTGCCGGGTATAACTAACAATTGGGATTTCCTACATGACCTCGCTCGACAGCTTCAAATGCAAAAAGACCCTCAAGGTCGGCGCCAAGACCTATGTCTATTACAGTCTGCCCACGGCCGAGAAGAATGGTCTGAAGGGAATTTCGAAACTCCCCTATTCGATGAAGGTCCTGCTCGAGAATCTCCTCCGCAACGAGGACGGGCGCTCGGTCAAGAAGGAGGACATCGTCGCGGTCTCGAAGTGGCTGCGCAAGAAGTCGCTGGAGCATGAGATCGCGTTCCGTCCCGCGCGCGTGCTGATGCAGGATTTTACCGGCGTGCCGGCGGTGGTCGACCTCGCCGCGATGCGCAACGCGATGCAGAGCCTCGGCGGCGATGCCGAGAAGATCAACCCGCTGGTCCCCGTCGATCTCGTCATCGACCACTCCGTGATTGTGAACTTCTTCGGTGACAACAAGGCTTTCGGCAAGAACGTCATCGAGGAATACAAGCAGAACCAGGAGCGCTACGAGTTCCTGAAGTGGGGCCAGAAGGCGTTCTCGAACTTCTCCGTCGTGCCGCCCGGCACCGGCATCTGCCACCAGGTCAATCTCGAATATCTCTCCCAGACGGTGTGGACCAAGAAGGAGAAGATGACGGTCGGCAAGAAGACCGGCACCTTCGAGGTCGCCTATCCCGACTCGCTCGTCGGCACTGACTCCCACACCACCATGGTCAACGGTCTCGCCGTGCTCGGCTGGGGCGTCGGCGGCATCGAGGCTGAAGCCTGCATGCTCGGCCAGCCGCTGTCGATGCTGCTGCCCAACGTCGTCGGCTTCAAGCTGAAGGGCGCGATGAAGGAAGGCGTCACCGCGACCGACCTCGTGCTGACCGTCACGCAGATGCTGCGCAAGCTCGGCGTGGTCGGCAAGTTCGTCGAGTTCTTCGGCCCCGGCCTCGACAATCTCTCCGTCGCCGACAAGGCGACCATCGCCAACATGGCGCCGGAATATGGCGCGACCTGCGGCTTCTTCCCGGTCGACGCCGCCGCGATCGACTACCTCAAGACCTCTGGCCGCGCCGCACCGCGCGTCGCGCTGGTGCAGGCCTATGCGAAGGCGCAAGGGCTGTTCCGCACCGCCAAGTCGGCCGATCCGGTGTTCACGGAAACGCTGACGCTCGATCTCGCTGACGTCGTGCCGTCGATGGCCGGTCCGAAGCGTCCCGAAGGCCGCATCGCGCTGCCTTCGGTCGCCGAAGGCTTTTCGCTCGCGCTCGGCACCGAGTACAAGAAGACCGAAGAACCCAACAAGCGCTTCGCCGTCGAAGGCAAGAACTTCGAGATCGGCCACGGCGACGTCGTGATCGCCGCCATCACCTCCTGCACCAATACCTCGAACCCGAGCGTCTTGATCGGTGCCGGCCTGCTCGCGCGTAACGCTGCGGCCAAGGGCCTCAAGGCCAAGCCGTGGGTGAAGACCTCGCTCGCTCCGGGCAGCCAGGTGGTCGCGGGCTATCTCGCCGATTCCGGTCTGCAGGCCGATCTCGACAAGGTCGGCTTCAACCTCGTCGGCTTCGGCTGCACCACCTGCATCGGCAATTCCGGCCCGCTGCCGGATGAGATCTCGAAGTCGATCAACGACAACGGCATCGTTGCCGCCGCGGTGCTCTCCGGTAACCGCAACTTCGAAGGCCGCGTCTCGCCGGACGTGCAGGCGAACTATCTGGCCTCGCCGCCGCTGGTCGTCGCGCATGCGCTCGCCGGCAGCGTCACCAAGAACCTCGCCGTCGAGCCGCTCGGCGAAGGCAAGGACGGCAAGCCGGTGTATCTGAAGGACATCTGGCCGACGACGAAGGAGATCAACGCCTTCATGAAGAAGTTCGTGACCGCGGCGATCTTCAAGAAGAAGTATGCCGACGTGTTCAAGGGCGACGCCAACTGGCGCAAGATCAAGACGGTCGAGAGCGAGACCTATCGCTGGAACATGTCTTCGACCTATGTGCAGAACCCGCCCTATTTCGACGGCATGAAGAAGGAGCCGGAGCCGGTCACCGATATCGTCGAGGCGCGCATCCTCGCCATGTTCGGCGACAAGATCACCACCGACCACATCTCGCCGGCCGGTTCGATCAAGCTCACCTCGCCCGCTGGCAAATATCTCAGCGAGCACCAAGTGCGGCCCGCCGACTTCAACCAGTACGGCACGCGTCGCGGCAACCATGAGGTGATGATGCGCGGCACCTTCGCCAACATCCGCATCAAGAACTTCATGCTCAAGGGCGCCGATGGAAACATCCCCGAGGGCGGTCTCACCAAGCACTGGCCCGACGGCGAGCAGATGTCGATCTACGACGCCGCGATGAAGTACCAGCAGGAGCAGGTGCCGCTGGTGGTGTTCGCCGGCGCCGAATACGGCAACGGCTCCTCGCGCGACTGGGCTGCGAAGGGTACGCGTCTGCTCGGCGTGCGCGCAGTGATCTGCCAGAGCTTCGAGCGCATCCATCGCTCCAACCTGGTCGGCATGGGCGTGCTGCCGCTGACCTTCGAGGACGGCACCTCCTGGTCGTCGCTCGGCCTGAAGGGCGACGAGAAGGTCACGCTGCGTGGCCTCGTCGGCGACCTTAGGCCGCGCCAGAAGCTGACCGCGGAGATTGTGTCCGGGGACGGTTCATTGCGGCGCGTTTCGCTGCTTTGCCGCATCGATACGCTGGACGAGCTCGATTATTACCGGAACGGCGGCATTCTGCATTATGTGCTGCGCAAGCTCGCGGCCTGAGCGCGAATTTGTGAACGGTGGCTCACTGCGACGTGAGTAGAAGGTTAAACAAAGGCGGCCTATCACAAGGCCGCCTTCGTGCATTACGGCATGCTTCAGATGGGCCCACCCGGCGGACACTTCGCATCGGGCGGAGTGCGCCGTGCCCGTAAGACTGCCGTGCCCGTAAGACTACGGTGACCATCGGGCGATAGGATATCCCTCCACGAAGACGAGATGTGACGTTCGACATGACTGGAATGATGGCTTCTCATTTGGTTTCGCGATGGTCCGGCGCACTCTGGTCGGGAGCACTGGGCATCTGCGCAATCGTCGCCGTCATCCGTCCCGCCCAGGCCGATCCCCGCGCCGTGGTCGAGCTCTTCACCTCGCAGGGCTGCTCCTCCTGCCCGCCCGCCGACAAGGTCATCGGCGACCTCGCCAAGGATCCCTCGATCATCGCGCTGAGCATGCCGATCGATTATTGGGACTATTTGGGCTGGAAGGACACGCTAGCAGATTCGCGTTTCTCGGCGCGGCAGCGCGCCTATTCACGCATGCGCGGTGACCGCGAGGTCTACACGCCGCAGGTCGTGGTCAATGGCGCTGTGCATGTCATCGGCAGCGATCGGGCCGGCATCGAAAGCGCGATCGGCAAGACTGACAAGGGGACTGGCGTGATGAGCGTGCCGGTGACGATGTCGCTGGCAGGCAAGCAGATCAATGTATCGGTGGCCGCGGGCAACGAGCCGGCGATCTCGCATGGCGAGGTCTGGATCTGCTCGATTGCGAAATCGGTGCCGATCGAGATCAGCCGCGGCGAGAATCGCGGACAGCAGATCACCTACCACAACGTGGTGCGCAATCTGCTCAAGGTCGGCGACTGGAACGGACATCCGGAAACCTGGACGGTGCCGCTTGAGAATCTCACCTCGCGCGATGGCGTCGATGGTGCGGTGGTCTATGTCCAGGACGGCAACCGCGAGAAGCCGGGCGCGATGCTGGGCGCGGCGTACACGTCACTGCACTGAAGCGACGCGCGCTCAAGATCGTCTCAAGACAATTTGTCTGTCGTCATTCCGGGGCGCGCGAAGCGCGAACTACGGTGCGCAATTGCGGCCAGCGACACCCCGACACAAACAAAAAAGGACCAACTTGCGTTGGCCCTCCTTGTCGCGCGTACAGACCCGATCCTGTTCGACCCCGGGGGGCTGGGGGCTGAGGAATCCGGAACCGAAAGGACCGGGTCAACGCACAGAGGTCTTTTCGCAGTGCAGGGCGGCGGGCGGTGGGCGGAAAAGCGGCGATCCTGTGATTCCTGCTAACGATCCCGTGACGGTTTGCCGCTGAGGAGTTCCACCGTTGCATGTGTCATGATTCGCAACCGGTCCGCGAGATAAGCCACGGTCCTTCAAGAGCGCTCCAAAAGAGCCCTTCAAGAGCCTCTTGCGGCGGGGAACAGTTGGCGCAATCATGCCATTGTCATGATCCGCGGCTCCGGGGACGGTCTTCGCGGAGGCGGGTCGTGCTGATGCGACAGGAGGCGCTGCATGAGCTTGACGCCGGAGGATGCCGATCCGAGCGAGCAGCGTGCAGTGGCGCGCCCCGCCGCTGCAAATGCCCAACTGAGCCGGGTGACGTTCAACCGGCTCGAGTTGAGCCGAATTCTCAATCTCTACGGCCGCATGGTCGCCGACGGCGAGTGGCGCGACTATGCCATCGACTTCCTGAAGGACCGCGCGGTGTTCTCGGTCTATCGCCGCGCCTCCGAAGTGCCGATCTACCGCATCGAGAAAGATCCGCGACTGGCCCGCAAGCAGGGCATGTACAGCGTGATCGCGGCGACCGGCCTGATCCTGCGCCGCGGCCACGAGCTCGACCGCGTGCTGCTGGTGATCGACCGGAAACTGGCGGTGGTGTAGCCACACCGACGCTGCAGTAGGGTGGGCAAAGGCGCAAAGCGCCGTGCCCACCATCTCTCCTCAATCGCCGCGCATTGTGGGCACGCTTCGCTTTACCCACCTACGAGTCCGGGTTATTTCGCCGGCACGGTGCTCGCGCCCTCGCCGAGGTCGCGCTGCATCATCACGGTATCCAGCCAGCGGCCGAACTTCAGGCCGACATTCGGGTGCGTGCCGATCATCTTGAAGCCGCCTCTGGTATGCACGCCGATCGAGCCGGCATTGGCGGAATCGCCGATGACCGCGATCATCTGGCGGAAGCCGCGCGCCTCGCATTCGATGATCAGCCGCTCCAGCAGCAGCGCGCCGATGCCGCGGCGGTGGAAGGCGGGATCGAGATAGATCGAGTTCTCGACCGTGAAGCGGTAGGCCGGGCGGGGCCGGTAGGCGCCGGCATAGGCGTAGCCGGCAACGCGGCCGTCGAGGACGGCGACGAAATAGGGATAGCCGCCGTCGACCAGCGTGCGATAGCGGCGCATCATCTCGGCGAGGTCAGGCGGCTCGATCTCGAACGTCGCGGTGCCCTCGCGGACGGCCTGCTGATAGATGGCGGTAATGGCGGGAAGGTCGGCCTCGGTCGTGGGCCTGATATCGGGTGTGGACATGGCGGAACATTAGAGCGTTCGCGCGGCGGCTGGAAGAGGCAACGGCGTTTCCACGCACTCCGTCATTGCGAGGAGCCCTTGCGACGAAGCAATCCAGAAATGCATCCGCGGGGGGAGTCTGGATTGCTCCGCTTCGCTCGCAATGACGGTGTTTGTGGGGACAGCTCGGCCCCAAACAAAAACCCCGGCCTCGCGGCCGGGGTTCGGATCCGTTCTCTCAGGTCTGGCGCTTAGTCGCGCTGGCCGAGGAGCTGCAGCAGCAGCGTGAACAGGTTGATGAAGTTCAGGTACAGCGACAGCGCACCGGAGATCGCCGCGCGCTCGGCGATGTCGCCGCCGGCCGAAGCGTAGCCGTAGATGTAGTCGTTCTTCAGCCGCTGCGTATCCCAGGCGGTGAGGCCCGCGAACACCAGCACACCGACCACCGACACGATGAACTGCAGCGCCGTGCTGGCCAGGAACAGGTTCACCAGGCTCGCGATGATGATGCCGATCAGGCCCATGAACAGGAACGAGCCCATGCCGCTCATGTCACGCTTGGTGGTGTAGCCGTAGAGGCTCAGCGCGCCGAAGGTCGCCGCGGTGATGAAGAACACCCGCACGATCGAGGTGTGCGTGTACACCAGGAAGATCGAGGACAGCGAGATGCCCATCAGCGCCGAGAACACCCAGAACAGGATCTGGGCGGTCGAGGGGGCGAGACGGTTGATGCCAGCCGAGATCACGAACACCATGGCGAGCGGCGCCAGCATGAACAGCCACTTCAGCGGGCTCACGAACATCGCGTAGCCGAACGGCGTCAGGAACAGCTTGCCGACGCGGACGGCTTCCGCGGTCGGAACGTCGGTCACGGCAGCCATGTAGACGCCGAGTGCGGCGAGGCCAGTGATGGCGAGGCCAATGCTCATGTAGTTGTAGATGCGCAGCATATAGGCGCGCAGACCGGCATCGACCGTCGCGGCGTCAACACGCCCGGCGGCCCTGCCGAAAGGAGAAGCGTAATTGCGGTCTAGGTCCGACATGGTCGAATTCCCGTTGGTTGGCCCGGTCCGGCATGAGGGTCGCCATGCCGCCGGTTCGTCAAACTCTATCTCGGATACCGATGTCTGCCGACATTAAATTTGGCTAACAATCGGGGCTCCGAACCCATCCGATATGTGGGAAACTAACACATTCGGTGCAACCGTCCACGCGCGGCCGAATGTCGCCCTTGGCGCGCAATCCTGACGAGCAGACGTGGTTAAGCGCGGGGAATCGCGCGATTCCGGTCCGGCGCAGCCTCCCGCTACCTTTTGTCACAAATTGCGCAACACCGTGGCAGGCTTTTTGTTCAACGCCAGCAGCGTGCCGGCGAGCCCGAGCCCGACGGTGACGATCAGGGCGGCGGCCACCACGCCGGCCGCGCTGCCGGCCTGCCAGACGAAGGTCAGCGTCATCAGCCGGGTTACGATCATCCAGGCCGCGATGCTGCCGGCAATCACGCCGAATACGGCGGTGGCGAGCCCGATCAGGAGATATTCGAGCGCATAAGCGCCGAGCAGCCGCAGCCGCGTGGCGCCCAGCGTCTTCAGGATCACCGCGTCATAGACCCGATGGCGGTGACCGGCGGCGAGCGCGCCGCCCAGCACCAGGATCGCCGAGATCAGGGTCACGGCGCTGGCGCCGCGGATCGCGAGCGCGAGGTTGGTCACGACCGCGCCGACCGTCTCCATCACCTCGCGCACGCGCACGCTCGTCACCATCGGATAGGCATCCGCCACCTGCTTGATGATCTTGCCGTCGCCGGTCGCATCGCCGCCGGCTTCGGTCAGCGTCGCGATGTGGGTATGCGGCGCGCCCTTGAAGGCGTTCGGCGAGAACACCAGCACGAAATTGATGCCGAGCCCCTGCCAGTCGATGGTGCGGAGATTGCCGATTTTCGCCGGGATGTCGCGGCCGAGCACGTTGACCACGACCTCGTCGCCGAGCTTGAGGCCGAGGCCGTCGGCGATCTTCTTCTCCATCGAGACCAGCGGCGGGCCGGAATAGTCGTTGCCCCACCATTCGCCCTCGACCACCTTGGAGCCCTTCGGCAGCTCGCCGGTGTAGGTCAGGCCACGGTCACTCTGCAGCACCCATTCGGAATCGGTGGTGGGCTTGAGGTCCTCGGCGCGGACGCCGCGCGCACCGACGATGCGCCCGCGCAGCATCGGCACGTCCTCGACCTTCGCGCCAGGGGCGATCTGGCGCAGATAATCGTCGAACGGTGCGGCCTGGGTGCTCGGAATGTCGATGAAGTAGAAGGACGGGGCATGGTCCGGGAGCGCCGCCAAAAACTGCCGGCGCAGATTGCCGTCGATCTGGGTGATGGTGACGAGCACGGCGAGGCCGAGACCGAGCGAGAGCACGACCGAGGGCGTCAGTGCGCCCGGCCGGTGGATGTTGGCGATCGCAAGCCGCAGCATGGTGAAGCGCGTGCGCGGCAGCCGTCGCGCGATGGCCATCAGCACGGCGGCGACACCGCGCAGCACTGCGAACACGACGACGGAGGAGGCCACGAACACCGCCGCGATGCGCTTGTCGAAGGACAGGCCGATCACGACCGCAACCAGCAGCGCGACGACGACGCCCATGAAAACGAGGTAGCTCCACCGCGGCCGATGCCATTCGGCAGCGATGGTGTCGCGGAATAGCGCGGCGACCGGCACGTCGTGCACGCGTCCAAGCGGCCACAGGCCGAAGGCGAGCGCGGTCAAAAGGCCGTAGACAAAGGACAGCGCGAGCTCGCCGGCATGCACGGCCGGCACCACCGGCAGCGGCAACAGCTTGCCGAACAGGCCGACGATGGCAAACGGCATCGCCGCGCCGAGCGCCAGGCCAATCACCGAACCGATCCCGGCGAGCAGGACGACCTGCGCGAGATAGATGCCGAACACGTCGCGCCCCGTGGCGCCAACGGCCTTGAGGGCCGCGATCACCTCGAGCCGGCGGTCGATATGGCTCTTCACCGCGTTGGCGACGCCGACGCCGCCCACCAAAAGCGCAGCGAGCCCGACCAGGGTCAGGAATTGCGTGAAGCGGCCGATATTGCGCTCGAGCTGCGGCGAGGCGTTGGAGCGGCTGCGGACTTCCCAGCCGGCCTGCGGCGCCGCGTTGCGCGCGTCCACAATGAAGGCATCGGTGGCACGGTCGCTGTTGGCGCTATCCGGCAGCTTCACCCGGTAGACCCAGCGCACCAGGCTGCCGGGCTGGATCAGGCCGGTGGCGCGCAGGGCGGCCTCGCTGACCAGGAAGCGCGGGCCGAAACCGATGCCGCCGGCGAGCTTATCGGGCTCGGCCTCGACGCTGCTGCGGATCTGGAAGGTCGCGGAGCCGATGGTGACGCGGTCGCCGATCTTGAGGGAGAGACGCGCAAGAAGCGTCGGATCGGCGGCGGCGCCGAACGCGCCGTCGCGCTCCGTGAGCAGATCGGTCAGCGGCAGTTGCGGCGCCAGCGTGAGTTGGCCGAGCATCGGGTAGGTGTCGTCGACCGCCTTCATCTCGACCAGCGCCAGCCTGCCCTCGGCCGAGCGCGCCATGCCGCGCAGGGTGGAGGCCACGGAGACTGTGCCGCGCGAGCGCAGGAAGGCAACTTCCTCGGGCTTGGCTTCGCGCTGGAACAGCACAAAGGAGACGTCGCCGCCGAGCAGCGTGCGCCCCTCGCGCGCGAGGCCGTCGCTCAGGCTCGCCGACACCGAGCCGACGCCGGCGATCGCCATCACGCCGAGCGCGATGCAGGCGATGAAGACGTAGAAGCCGCGCAGGCCCCCGCGCAATTCGCGCAGCGCGTAGCGCAGCGACAGTGCGACGCCGTTCGGCTTCGCAAACGGTTCGACAGCAATGCTCATGCTTTGGTCGTCTGCGTGTCGATGCGGCCCGAGCGCAGGCGGATCACGCGATCGCAGCGATGCGCGAGCGAGGAATCGTGCGTGACCAGCACCAGCGTCATACCGCGCTCGGCATGCTTGGTGAAGAGCAGATCTATGATCTGCTTTCCCGTGGTCTCGTCGAGATTGCCGGTCGGCTCGTCGGCGACGAGGATGGCGGGATCGGGTGCCAGCGCGCGCGCAAGCGCCACGCGTTGCTGCTCGCCGCCGGAGAGCTGCGTTGGATAATGATGCAGGCGATCACCGAGCCCGACCGATTGCAGCTCCTCGGCTGCGCGCTTGTTGGCATCGGGATTGCCGGCGAGCTCGAGCGGCACGGCGACGTTCTCCAGCGCCGTCATGGTCGGGATCAGATGGAAGGACTGGAAGACGATGCCGACCTGGCGGCCGCGGAAGCGGGCCAGCGCGTCCTCGTCGAGGGCATTGAAAGGCGTGCCGTTGACCACCACCTCTCCGCTATCAGGACGCTCCAGCCCCGCCATCACCATCAGCAGCGTGGATTTGCCCGAGCCTGACGGGCCGATCAGGCCGATCGTCTCCCCCGAGCCGACGCGCAGGCTGATATCCTTGAGGATGTGAACGCGTGCCGCCCCCGATCCCAATGAGAGATTGACGTTGGAGATGGCGATGGTGTCCGGCGCGGTGCCGGCGAGCGAAGAGGATTCGATGCGACTGTCCATGGTCCGGTCATATGGCAACTCCGCACGCGCGGTCGAGAGGCGTTACGGATTCTTCATGCACATAGCCGTGTTGATGCTCGCTTTGATGACGGTCGTGAACCCGGCTTGGGCAGAAGCGACCAAGCCGATCAAGCTTGTTGTTTTGGGCGATTCCTTGAGTGCCGGTCTCGGCCTTCCGGCCCAGGACGCGTTTCCGGCCAGGCTGCAAAAAGCCTTGCAAGCCAAAGGTATAGCCGTGGACATGACCAACGCAGGCGTGTCCGGCGACACCTCGTCGGGGGGCCGCGACCGGCTCGACTGGTCGGTGCCCGACGGAACCGAGGGCGTCATCGTCGAGCTCGGCGCCAATGACGCGCTGCGCGGCATCGACCCCGGCTTGACGCGCGCGGCGCTGACCGACATCGTCGGGCGTCTCAAGGCGCGCAAGATCGCCGTGTTGCTGTGTGGGATGCAGGCGCCGCCGAATTTGGGCGCGGATTATGGCGCGCGCTTCAATTCGATTTATCCGGATCTGGCGAAACAGTTCGACGTGCCGCTCTATCCGTTCTTCCTCGACGGTGTCGCGGCCGACGCCAAGCTCAACCAGGCCGACGGCATTCACCCGACTGCCGAAGGCGTCGACATCATCGTCGACAACATGCTGCCCACGGTAGAGGCATTCCTGCGCACGATCGGCGAGCAACGCCGCTGAAAAGCAGGCAGCGCCAACCCTGACAACCAGGGTTTTCCCGGTGTAGCCTCGGGCACTCTTCGCAGAGTCACACAACTGCGATAGGAATTGAAGTACAGATGATTCGTCGCCGGCTCTAAAATTTGGATATGATCCTTACCCTCGGATCATGCCCAAGCATCGGGAGTGCGAAACGATGCCGCGTTTGTTCACTGGTCTGGAAATCCCGGCCGAGGTCTGCCAGACGCTTTCCAATTTGCGAGGTGGCCTTCCAGGCGCCCGCTGGATCGATCCCGAAGATTATCACGTCACCCTGCGCTTCATCGGCGACATCGACGGCGTCTCCGCCAACGAGATCGCATCGATGCTGTTTCGCGTCGACCGCAAGCCTTTCGAAGTGAAAGTGCAGGGCTTGCAAAGCTTCGGCGGCCGCAAGCCGCGCGCGGTGGTTGCCACCATCACGCCGAGCAAGCCGCTGATGGAATTGCAGGCCGAACTCGAGCGCCTGATGCAGCGGATCGGCCTCGATCCGGAGGGGCGCAAATTCATTCCGCATGTCACGCTGGCCCGGCTGCATGACGCCACCGACCGCGACGTCGCCGACTATCTGTCGCTGCGCGGCTACTTCCCGAGCAAGGCGTTCACGGCCGAGCGGTTCGTGCTGTTCTCGTCGCGCGCGTCGACCGGCGGCGGCCCGTATGTGGTCGAGGACGCCTACGAGCTGTGCGAGTAAGGTCTTCACCTCGGCGCGCTATCGCAGCGGCGCCACGCCCGATCGGTTGATGTCGGTCTTCGCAAAGTCCTCGCCTTTGAACAGCAATGGTTCGCTGCGGGTGATGGCCAGCGCGTACGAAAAGCAGTCACCGTAGTTGAGAGACGCGGCGTGACGCCCCTTCCCGTAGCGCCGCCACGCGCGCCGTGCTGCATCGGCTTGTCCGGCATCGACCGACACGATCTCGGCGCCGATCTTGACGAGCCAAAGGTCGAACTCGCGGCCACCCGCATCGCCCAGTCGCGTCTCGATCACCATAGTTGCTTCAAGTACGGTTGCCGCGGAGATCAGGCGGATCGGATCATCCACGATCAGTCGCTCAATATCTGCTGCATCGTCTTCGTTGAGCGCGATTGCCACGATCGCCGACGTATCAATCACCATCAGCGCGGCAATCCATGCTCGTCATATCCGAGAATTTCCTCGGGCGTGCGGTCATCCACGACTCGCATTTCGCTCCAGCGTCGCCTGATCTCGGCCATGTCCTGCAGTAACGCGTCTTTGTGAGTTTGACCGCCCAGCCGGCGTAATCGCTCCTCAATGGCGCGCCTGGTTGCTGTCGTGATGTTCTCGCCGGTCAATTGCGCCAGGCTCCGGGCCAATTGCTCCGTTTCGGGGTCCTTGATGCTAAGTGCCATGGTGAGGTTCCTTGGTTCCTCAATAGGTATATTCTAGCCCAGTTGAGCGCAACAATAGATCCGTTCGGCGGACCCAACAGACCTGCAGGTAGGTCCTTCTCCTCCGCGCCATCTGCCCGCGAAGGACGGGACGCATAAGCCGTTGCGCCAATACGCAGTTGCAATTTCCGCCGGTCTCTGGCGGTAAAGAGCGATGCTCTCCACGCCCAGTTCCTCCTTCAGCGAAGTCTATCAAACCCAGATTGCCTCCGGCGCGATCGAGCCCGACGCTGCACAGGCCGAGGTGGCCGAGGCCTATGCGGCGCTCGACCTCAGGCTCGCGAGCTACAAGCCGCCGCGCAAGCAGGGGCTGCTCGCCCGCCTGTTCAACGGCGGCGACAAGGACGAGGCGCCGCGCGGGCTCTACGTCCATGGCGAGGTCGGCCGCGGCAAGACCATGCTGATGGATCTGTTCTTCCAGCACTCGACCGTCGAGCACAAGCGGCGCGCGCATTTCCACGAATTCATGGCGGACGTGCATGAGCGCATCTACGACTATCGCCAGAGCATCGCGCGTGGCGAGACCGCCGACGGCGACGTCATCGCGCTGACCGCGCATGCGATCTTCGAGGAGAGCTGGCTGCTCTGCTTCGACGAGTTCCACGTCACCGACATTGCGGACGCGATGATCCTCGGCCGCCTGTTCGCAAAGCTGTTCGAGCTCGGCACCGTCGTGGTCGCGACCTCCAACGTCGCGCCCGACGATCTCTACAAGGGCGGCCTGAACCGCGCGCTGTTCCTGCCCTTCATCAAGCAGATCACCGACCACATGGACGTGCGGCGGCTCGACGCGCGCACCGATTTCCGGCTCGAGAAACTTCAGGGCGTGCCGATGTGGCTGACGCCGGCGGACGGCGACGCCAACGCCGCGCTCGACCGCGCCTGGTCGAAGATGACCGGCAACGCCAAATGCAAGTCGCGCGACATTTCGATCAAGGGCCGCATCCTGCACGTGCCGTGCTCGGCCCATGGCGTGGCGCGCTTTGCCTTCGCCGATCTCTGCGAGAAGCCGCTGGGCGCATCCGACTACCTCAGACTGGCGCACGACTATCACACCATCCTGGTCGACCATATTCCAGTGATGGACTTTTCCCAGCGCAACGCGGCCAAGCGCTTCATCACGCTGATCGACACGCTCTATGACAATGCCGTGAAGCTGATGGCCTCGGCCGATGCCAACCCGATCTCGCTCTACCTCGCCGATGAGGGCAATGAGGCCAACGAGTTCAAGCGGACCGCGTCGCGCCTGATCGAGATGAGCTCGGAATCCTATCTGGCGCTGCCTCACGGCCGCAAGGATTCCGCCGCCAGCGGCTCGACCAAGGGCCTGGTGGAGACTTAAGTCCTATCCTCGCCGCCGCCTCCAGCCGATGTCATTCCGGGGCGCGACGAAGTCGCGAGCTATGGTGCGCAATCGCGCACCCGAGAATCCATCGTGCCACCAACTCTGCCGCCCAATGGATTCCGGGCCTGCGCCTGTCGGCGCATCCCGGAATGACGGACGGGGTATGCTGGCTGCAATCTCGGCAAGCCCGACAATTGGGCATCCGGCGACTTGAACGGCGGAAGCGAAAGGGATAACCACCCATTCAGTTTTTCCTCCTCACGTGTCTAAAGGACAGGTTCACATGGCGCGCGACAAGATTGCTTTGATTGGCTCCGGCCAGATCGGCGGAACGCTGGCTCACCTCATCGGCCTGAAAGAACTGGGTGACGTCGTGATGTTCGACATCGCCGAGGGCGTGCCACAGGGCAAGGCGCTGGACATCGCGCAGTCCTCGCCGGTCGACGGTTTTGACGCGCACTACACCGGCGCCAACTCCTACGAAGCGCTTGATAACGCCAAGGTCTGCATCGTCACCGCCGGCGTGCCGCGCAAGCCCGGCATGAGCCGCGACGACCTCCTCTCCATCAACCTCAAGGTCATGGAGCAGGTCGGTGCCGGCATCAAGAAGTACGCCCCCGACGCGTTCGTCATCTGCATCACCAACCCGCTCGACGCCATGGTCTGGGCGCTGCAGAAGGCCTCGGGCCTGCCGCACAAGAAGGTCGTCGGCATGGCCGGCGTGCTCGACTCGTCGCGCTTCCGCTACTTCCTGGCCGACGAGTTCAACGTCTCCGTTGAAGACGTCACCGCCTTCGTGCTCGGCGGTCATGGCGACACCATGGTGCCGCTGGTGAAGTACTCCACCGTCGCCGGCATCCCGCTGCCCGACCTCGTCAAGATGGGCTGGACCTCGCAGGCGCGCCTCGACGAGATCGTCGACCGCACCCGCAACGGCGGCGCCGAGATCGTCAATTTGCTCAAGACCGGCTCGGCCTTCTACGCGCCGGCGGCCTCCGCAATCGCGATGGCCGAGAGCTATCTGCGCGACAAGAAGCGCGTGCTGGCCTCGGCGGCGTACCTGAACGGCGAATACGGCGTGAAGGACATGTATGTCGGCGTCCCCGTCGTGATCGGCGCCAAGGGCGTCGAGCGCGTCGTCGAAATCGAGCTCACAGGCAAGGACCGCGAGGCCTTCGACAAGTCAGTCGGCGCGGTGCAGGGCCTCGTCGATGCCTGCAAGAAGATCGCACCCGATCTTCTCGGCCGCTAAGGGCCAACCAATCCCGCCGAAGATCGAAACCCGGTCTTCGGCGGTTTCATTTCCGGGCCCCGGCTGCAACTCTTGGTGAAGGCTGGCGGGTTCCGGTTCCGCGATTTCGATGTCATAGAATCCGGGTTGCAGTTCCTGTGGTATATGGTATGCCAGCCACAAGACTGAGGTGGGCCCCTAGGGGTCTCCGCCCGCGGGTTCAGGGAGCGACCATATGAATATCCATGAATATCAGGCCAAAGCGCTGCTGAGCGAGTTCGGCGTAGCGATCTCGAAGGGCGTTCCGGTCCTGAAGGCCGCTGACGCGGAAGCCGCCGCCAAGGCCCTTCCGGGCCCGGTCTGGGTGGTGAAGAGCCAGATCCATGCCGGCGGCCGCGGCAAGGGCAAGTTCAAGGAAGCCTCGGCCGGCGACAAGGGCGGCGTCCGCATCGCCAAGTCGGCCGCCGAGGTCACCGAATTCGCCAAGCAGATGCTCGGCGCCACCCTCGTCACGATCCAGACCGGCGCCGCCGG
Source organism: Bradyrhizobium sp. S3.12.5 (assembly GCF_040548225.1). NCBI lineage: Bacteria > Pseudomonadati > Pseudomonadota > Alphaproteobacteria > Hyphomicrobiales > Nitrobacteraceae > Bradyrhizobium > Bradyrhizobium sp. S3.12.5. The sequence continues at coordinate 58,412 of NZ_JBEPRF010000024.1, read as the reverse complement.
CAAGCAGGTCAACCGCCTCTACATCGAGGACGGCTCCGACATCGAGAAGGAATTCTATCTCTCGATCCTGGTCGACCGCGAGACCTCCCGCGTCTCGTTCGTGGTCTCGACCGAGGGCGGCGTCAACATCGAGGACGTCGCGCACAATAGCCCTGAGAAGATCGTGACCTTCTCGGTCGATCCCGCGACCGGCATCATGGGCCATCACGGCCGCACCGTTGCCAACGCGCTGAAGCTTTCCGGTGATCTCGCCAAGCAGGCCGAGAAGCTCACCGCGCAGCTCTATGCGGCCTTCGTCGCCAAGGACATGTCGATGCTGGAGATCAACCCGCTCGTCGTGACCAAGCAGGGCCAGCTCCGCGTGCTCGACGCCAAGGTGTCGTTCGACGACAATTCGCTGTTCCGTCATCCCGATGTGCTCGCGCTGCGCGACGAGACCGAGGAAGACGCCAAGGAAATCGAGGCGTCTAAGTACGACCTCAACTACGTCACCCTCGACGGCAATATCGGCTGCATGGTCAACGGCGCCGGTCTCGCCATGGCGACGATGGACATCATCAAGCTCTACGGCATGGCGCCGGCGAACTTCCTCGACGTCGGCGGCAGCGCCAGCAAGGAGAAGGTGGCGGCCGCGTTCAAGATCATCACCGCGGATCCCAACGTGAAGGGCATCCTGGTCAACATCTTCGGTGGTATCATGAAGTGCGACGTGATCGCCGAGGGCGTCACCGCCGCCGTGCGCGAGGTCGGCCTCAGCGTGCCGCTGGTGGTTCGCCTCGAAGGCACCAATGTCGAGCTCGGCAAGAAGATCATCCGTGAATCCGGCCTGAACGTGGTGCCGGCCGACAATCTCGACGACGCCGCGCAGAAGATCGTGAAGGCCGTCAAGGGAGGCTAAGGCCATGACCCAGGACCATCTCTCCGCATCAGCCCCACTTGCAGAGCATGCGCGTCTCGCCGCGTTCGCCGGTGAATGGAACGGCGAAGAGGTGGTCTTTCCGTCGCGCTGGATGGAAGGCGGGCCGGCGACCTCGCGCATCGTGGCGCGCATGGATCTCAATGGCTTCTATCTGATCCAGGACTCGGTGCAGATGCGTGAGGGCAAGCAGAGCTTCGCCACTCACGGCCTCTTCACCTGGGACCGCGACGACCGGACCTACAAGCTGTTCTGGTACGATTCACTCGGCTACACGCCGCCCTCGCCCGCCTCCGGCGGGTGGGTCGGTAAGACCCTGACGCTGGTGCGCGGCTCGCTCCGCGGCAATGCGCGCCACGTCTACGAGATCATCGACGACAATTCCTACTCGTTGAAGATCCAGTTCTCGCCGGACGCGGAAGGCTGGGCTGACGTGCTCACCGGCGTCTACCGCCGCATCCACTGACCTCTCACTCGTTAGTTTCGCGAAAGCACACCTCATGTCCATCCTGATCGACAAGAACACCAAGGTCATCTGCCAGGGCTTTACCGGCAAGAACGGTACCTTCCACTCGGAGGCCGCGATTGCCTATGGCACCAAGATGGTCGGCGGCACCTCGCCGGGCAAAGGCGGCGCGACCCATCTGGGCCTGCCGGTGTTCGACACCGTGCGCGAGGCGCGCGAGAAGACAGGCGCCGACGCCTCGGTGATCTACGTGCCGCCGCCGGGTGCCGCGGACGCGATCTGCGAAGCCATCGACGCCGAGATCCCGCTGATCGTCTGCATCACCGAGGGCATCCCGGTCATTGACATGGTCCGGGTGAAGCGCTCGCTGGCCGGCTCCAAGTCGCGCCTGATCGGGCCGAACTGCCCGGGCGTCATGACCGCCGGCGAATGCAAGATCGGCATCATGCCGGCCAACATCTTCAAGACCGGCTCGGTCGGCATCGTCTCCCGCTCGGGTACGCTGACCTATGAAGCCGTGTTCCAGACCTCCCAGGAAGGCCTCGGCCAGACCACTGCGGTCGGCATTGGCGGCGACCCGGTCAAGGGCACCGAGTTCATCGACGTCCTGGAAATGCTGCTGGCCGACCCCAAGACCGAATCGATCATCATGATCGGCGAGATCGGCGGCTCCGCCGAGGAAGACGCCGCCCAGTTCCTCAAGGACGAGGCCAAGCGCGGCCGCAAGAAGCCGATGGTCGGTTTCATCGCCGGCGTGACCGCACCTCCCGGCCGCCGCATGGGCCATGCCGGCGCGATCATCTCCGGTGGCAAGGGCGATGCCGGCTCCAAGACCGACGCGATGAAATCCGCAGGGATTACAGTGTCGCCGTCTCCCGCGCGTCTTGGCCACACGCTTGCCGAAAAGTTGAAAGGCTAATTCACTCCTTCGTGCTTTTCCGGGCGAAGTTTCGCAGCAAATAGGATAAATGGTGCCTGTCGCGCTGAGCCCCTGCCGGGGAGCTCAGCGTGAGCGCCGTTTGTTATGCGCGAACCGAAATCGCCAGGAACTCAAGTATGTCTCGCCAAGACGCGAACGCAGCCTTTGCCCTCTCATCCTTTTTGCAGGGCACCAACGCCACCTACATCGACGAAATCTACGCCCGCTACGAGAAGGACCCGTCCTCGGTCGACGCCGAGTGGCAGGAGTTCTTCAAGAGCCTCAACGACCAGCCCGCTGTCGTCCGCAAGAACGCCGAAGGCCCGTCCTGGGAACGCGCCAACTGGCCGCTGACCCCGAAGGACGACCTGACCTCCGCGCTCGACGGCAACTGGGCCGAGGTCGAGAAGGCGATCGGCACCAAGATCGCCGCCAAGGCGCAAGCCAAGGGGGCTGACAAGGGCGCGGATGTCTCTTCCCCAGATGTGCTCCAGGCCACGCGCGATTCGGTCCGCGCGCTGATGCTGATCCGCTCCTACCGCATGCGCGGTCACTTCCACGCCAAGCTCGATCCGCTCGGCATCGAAGCCCCGCGCAACCGCGAAGAGCTCGATCCCCGCACCTACGGCTTCAGCGAGGCCGATTTCGACCGCAAGATCTTCCTCGATCACGTGCTCGGTCTCGAATACGCCAACTTGCGTGAGATCACCGCGATCTGCGAGCGCACCTACTGCCAGACGCTCGGCGTCGAGTTCATGCACATCAGCAATGCCGCCCAGAAGGCCTGGATCCAGGAGCGCATCGAGGGTCCGGACAAGGAAATCTCCTTCACCCGCGAAGGCCGTCGCGCCATCCTGATGAAGCTGGTCGAAGCCGAAGGCTTCGAGAAATTCTGCGATACCAAGTTCACCGGCACCAAGCGCTTCGGCCTCGATGGCGCTGAATCGCTGATCCCCGCGCTCGAGCAGATCATCAAGCGCGGCGGCAATCTCGGCGTGAAGGAAGTCGTGGTCGGCATGCCGCATCGCGGCCGCCTCAACGTGCTGACGCAGGTGATGGGCAAGGCCCATCGCGCGCTGTTCCATGAATTCAAAGGCGGCTCGGCCAATCCCGACGCGGTCGAAGGCTCGGGCGACGTCAAGTACCACCTCGGCGCGTCCTCGGACCGCGAGTTCGACGGCAACCGCATCCATCTGTCGCTGACCGCGAACCCCTCGCATCTCGAGATCGTCGATCCCGTCGTGCTCGGAAAAGTTCGCGCCAAGCAGGACCAGCACGGCGATCCGCCGGACCAGCGCATCTCGGTGATGCCGCTGCTCATGCATGGCGACGCCGCGTTCGCCGGCCAGGGCGTGGTCGCGGAATGTTTTGGTCTGTCGGACCTGAAGGGCTACCGCACCGGCGGTTCCGTGCACTTCATCGTCAACAACCAGATCGGCTTCACCACCTATCCGCGCTATTCGCGCTCCTCGCCTTACCCGTCGGACGTGGCGAAGATGATCGACGCGCCGATCTTCCACGTGAACGGCGACGATCCGGAAGCCGTAGTGTTCGCGGCCAAGGTCGCGACCGAGTTCCGGCAGAAGTTCCACAAGCCCGTCGTCATCGACATGTTCTGCTACCGCAGGCATGGCCACAACGAAGGCGACGAGCCGGCGTTCACCCAGCCGGTGATGTACAAGAAGATCGCGGCTCATCCGACGACGCTGGAGCTCTACGCCCGCCGCCTGATCGGCGAAGGCGTGATGACCGAGGGCGAGGTCGACAAGGCCAAGGCCGACTGGCGCGCGCGGCTCGATGCCGAGTTCGAGGCCGGCACCTCCTACAAGCCGAACAAGGCCGACTGGCTCGACGGCAAGTGGGCCGGGTTCAAGATCGCGGACCAGGAAGAGGATGCGCGGCGCGGCGTCACCGGTGTCGACGTCACCGCGCTGAAGGACATCGGCCGCAAGATCACCAAGGTGCCGGACGGTTTCCGCGTTCACCGCACCATCCAGCGGTTTCTCGAGAACCGCTCGAAGGCGATCGACACCGGCGCCGGCATCGACTGGGCAACCGGCGAGGCGTTGGCGTTCTGCACGCTGCTCAACGAGAACCACCACGTGCGCCTGTCAGGCCAGGATTCGGAGCGCGGCACCTTCTCGCAGCGCCACTCGGTCCTGATCGACCAGGAGGACGAGAGCCGCTACACGCCGTACAACCATCTCGGCCACGAGCAGGGCCATTACGAGGTCATCAACTCGCTGCTGTCGGAAGAAGCCGTGCTCGGCTTCGAATACGGCTATTCGCTGGCCGAGCCGAACACGCTGACCCTGTGGGAAGCCCAGTTCGGCGATTTCGCCAACGGTGCGCAGGTCGTGTTCGACCAGTTCATCTCCTCGGGCGAACGCAAATGGCTGCGCATGTCCGGTCTCGTCTGCCTGTTGCCGCACGGCTATGAGGGCCAGGGACCGGAGCACTCCTCGGCGCGTCTGGAGCGTTATCTGCAGATGTGCGCGGAAGACAACATGCAGGTGGTCTATCCGACCACGCCCGCGAACTACTTCCACGTGCTGCGCCGCCAGCTTCATCGCGAGATCCGCAAGCCGCTGATCGTGATGACGCCAAAGTCGCTGCTGCGCCACAAGCGCGCGGTGTCGCGTCTGGAGGAGCTCGCGAAGGGAACGACGTTCCACCGCATCCTTTATGATGACGCCCAGATGCAGCCGAGCGAGGCCAACAAGCTCGTTCCGGACGACAAGATCCGCCGGATCGTGCTGTGCTCGGGCAAGGTCTATTACGACCTCTACGAGGAGCGCGAGAAGCGCGGCATCGACGACATCTACCTGATGCGCGTCGAGCAGCTCTATCCGGTGCCGCTGAAGGCGCTGGTGGCCGAGCTGTCCCGCTTCAAGAAGGCCGAAGTGATCTGGTGCCAGGAAGAGCCGCGCAATATGGGCGCGTGGCACTTCATCGAGCCCTATCTGGAATGGGTGCTGAACCAGGTGAACGGCGTGAGCCGGCGTCCGCGGTATGTCGGCCGCGCCGCTTCCGCCGCGACCGCCACTGGTCTGATGTCCAAGCATCAGGCGCAGTTGAAGGCGTTCCTGGACGAAGCATTGAGCTAAGAAGTTTTCAAGACGTCGTCATGCCCCGCCCAGTGCGCAATCGCGCACAAGGGCGGGGCATCCAGTATTCCGCGGCGCTCGTTTTAATCACGAAAGTCTCGGCGTACTGGATTGCCCGCCCCCGTGCGCAAGCGCGCACAAGGCGGGCAATGACGTATGAAATTCACGACCGCATTGGCGATCCCTTAAGGAAAAGACCATGACTGAAATTCGTGTGCCGACGCTCGGCGAATCCGTCACCGAGGCCACCATCGGCCGCTGGTTCAAGAAGGCCGGCGATCCCGTCGCCGTCGACGAGCCCTTGGTGGAGCTCGAGACCGACAAGGTCACCATCGAGGTCCCGGCGCCCTCCGCCGGCACGCTGAGCGAGATCATCGCCGCTGACGGTACGACCGTTGCGGTCGGCGCGCTGCTCGGCCAGATCACCGAAGGTGCCGCCGGTGCAAAGCCGGCTGCTGCTCCCGCCAAGGCCGCCGCCGCTGCTCCGGCGCCTGCTGCTGCGGCTCCCGCTCCGGCTGCGAAGGCGCCGCCGGCCGATGCGCCGCTCGCCCCGTCCGTGCGAAAACTCTCCGCCGAGACCGGCGTCGATGCCTCGACCGTTCCGGGCTCGGGCAAGGATGGCCGCGTCACCAAGGGCGACATGCTCGCCGCGATCGAGCGTGCGGCGTCTGCGCCGACCCCGGTCAACCAGCCCGCCGCCGCCGTGCAGGTGCGCAGCGCCTCGCCGGCCGACGACGCCGCCCGCGAAGAGCGCGTCAAGATGACCCGCCTGCGCCAGACCATCGCGCGCCGCCTCAAGGACGTGCAGAACACCGCGGCCATGCTGACGACCTTCAACGAGGTCGACATGACCAACGTCATGGCGCTGCGGGCCCACTACAAGGATGCGTTCGAGAAGAAGCACGGCTCGAAGCTCGGCTTCATGGGCTTCTTCACCAAGGCCGTCGTGCAGGCGCTGAAGGACATCCCGGCCGTCAACGCCGAGATCGACGGCACCGACCTGATCTACAAGAACTATTATCACATCGGCGTCGCCGTCGGCACCGACAAGGGTCTCGTCGTGCCGGTCGTGCGCGATTGCGACAACAAGTCGATTGCCGACATTGAGAAGGGCATCGCCGATTTCGGTCGCCGCGCCCGTGACGGCCAGCTCAAGATCGACGAGATGCAGGGCGGCACCTTCACCATCACCAATGGCGGCATCTACGGCTCGCTGATGTCGACCCCGATCCTGAACGCGCCGCAGTCCGGCATTCTCGGCATGCACAAGATCCAGGATCGCCCGATGGTCGTCGGCGGCAAGGTCGAGGTCCGCCCGATGATGTATCTGGCGCTGTCCTACGATCACCGCGTCATCGACGGCAAGGAAGCCGTGACCTTCCTGGTTCGCGTCAAGGAGAGCCTGGAAGATCCGGCGCGCCTGGTGCTGGACCTCTGATCCCCGATGCTCTGCCAGCGCCGTCGCCGCTTTGCGCGACGGCGTGTGTCGAACCATGGAGGCGCGCGTGACCGATAAAATCGTTGTCATCACCGGCGGCAGCCGCGGCATCGGGCGGGCGACCGCGCTTGCGGCAGCCGCGCGCGGCTACCGCGTCGTGGTCGGCTATGCCAGCAACAGGAAGGCCGCCGACGAGGTCGTCGCCGCGATCATGGCCGGCAACGGCAAGGCCATCGCGGTGAAATGCGATGTCGGCGAGGAAAGCGATATCGTCGACCTGTTCAAGCAAGCCGACCAGTTCGGCACGCTTGCCGCACTTGTCAACAATGGCGGCGTCGTCGGCAAGAGCGGCGTGCGCGTCGACGAGATGTCGGCCGAGCGCATCCAGCGCGTCATGGCGGTCAACGTTACCGGCTCCATCCTCTGTGCGCGCGAAGCGGTGAAGCGGATGTCGACCAGGCATGGCGGCAAGGGTGGCGTCATCGTCAATCTGTCATCGGTTGCTGCCAAGCTTGGTGCGCCCAACACCTATGTCGACTATGCCGCGTCCAAGGGCGCGATCGATTCCTTCACCATCGGTCTCGGCTATGAGGTCGCCAGCGAAGGCATCCGCGTCGCCGGTATTCGCCCCGGCCTGATCGATACCGAAATCCACGCCTCCGGCGGCGAGCCGGACCGGCACCACCGCCTGGCCCATCTGGTTCCGATGAAGCGCGTCGGCACCGCTGATGAAATCGCCAATGCCATCGTCTGGCTGATGTCGGACGATGCCTCCTACGTCACCTCAGCCATTCTCGATGTGTCCGGCGGACGCTGACGCGCCGCGCGGACGCTGACACATCCTCATCACGCTAAACTTACGGGACTTTCTCTCATGGCTACCTACGATCTCGTCGTCATCGGCACCGGACCGGGCGGTTATGTCTGCGCGGTGCGCGCCAGCCAGCTCGGCATGAAGGTCGCCGTGGTCGAAAAGGACGCAACGCTCGGCGGCACCTGCCTCAATGTCGGCTGCATGCCGTCGAAGGCGCTGCTGCACGCCTCCGAGATGTTCGAGGAAGCCGGGCACTCCTTTGCCAAGATGGGCGTGTCCGTCTCCACGCCGAAGCTCGAGCTGCCGGCGATGATGAACTTCAAGCAGCAGGGCATCGACGGCAACGTCAAGGGCGTCGAGTTCCTGATGAAGAAGAACAAGGTCGACGTGCTCAAGGGCACCGGCAAGATCTTGGGCACCGGCAAGGTCGAAGTCTCCGCCGACGGCAAGTCGCAGGTGATCGAGACCAGGAACATCGTGATTGCCACCGGTTCGGACATCGCGCGCCTCAAGGGCATCGAGATCGACGAGAAGCGCATCGTGTCGTCGACTGGCGCGTTGTCGCTGGACAAGGTCCCGGGCAAGCTTCTCATCGTCGGCGCCGGCGTGATCGGCCTCGAGCTCGGCTCGGTCTGGAAGCGGCTCGGTGCTGAGGTCGTTGTCGTTGAATTCCTGGACCGCATCCTGCCCGGCATGGACGGCGAGATCGCCAAGCAATTCCAGCGCATCCTCGAGAAGCAGGGCTTTGCGTTCAAGCTCGGTGCCAAGGTCACCGCGGTCGACACCTCAGGCAAGACGCTGAAGGCGACCATCGAGCCGGCGGCCGGCGGCGCCGCCGAGACGCTCGAAGCCGACGTCGTGCTCGTCTGCATCGGCCGCGTGCCCTACACCGACGGGCTCGGCCTGAAGGAAGCCGGCGTCGCGCTCGATCCCCGTGGCCGCGTGCAGATCGATCCGCATTTCGCCACCAGCCTGAAGGGGGTCTATGCCATCGGCGACGTCGTCGCCGGCCCGATGCTCGCGCACAAGGCCGAGGATGAAGGCGTGGCGGTTGCGGAGATCATTGCGGGCCAGGCCGGTCACGTGAACTACGACGTTATTCCAGGCGTCGTGTATACCACCCCGGAAGTGTCCTGCGTCGGCAAGACCGAGGAAGAGCTGAAGCAGGCCGGCGTGGCTTATACGGTCGGGAAGTTTCCCTTTACCGCCAACGGCCGCTCCAAGGTCAATCAGACCACTGACGGTTTTGTGAAGATCCTCGCGGATGCGAAGACCGATCGCGTGCTCGGCGTGCACATCATCGGCATCGAGGCCGGCGAAATGATCCATGAAGCCTGCGTTCTCATGGAGTTTGGCGGCAGTGCGGAGGATCTCGCCCGCACCTGCCATGCGCATCCGACCCGCTCGGAAGCCATCAAGGAAGCCGCGCTTGCAGTCGGCAAGCGGGCCATCCATATGTAGGTTCGCCCAGAGCCGAATCGGGCGGGAAACATATGCTGCGCCGCCTTCTTCAACCGGTCTGGGTCCTGCTGGCGATCATCTTTTTGATCGAAGCCTGGCTGTGGGACCATTGCGAGCCGATCGTTGCGCGGGTTGTCGCGCTGATCCCGCTCGCCCGGTTCAAGGACTGGCTTTCGGAGCGCGTCGACGCGCTCTCCCCGGCGATGACGTTGATCGTCTTCGTCGTCCCGATCATCCCGCTGTTTCCGCTCAAGCTGGTCGGCCTGTGGCTGCTCACGCATGAATACTGGACCAGCGCGCTCTTCACGATCCTGTTTGCCAAGATGCTCGGCGTCGGCGTCACCGCCTTCGTGTTCGACGTCACGCGCGACAAGCTTCTGGAGATGCACTGGTTCGAGCGGCTCTACGAGCTGGTGCTGAAGCTGCGCGCCAAGGCCGCCGAGATCGTCGATCCGGTCAAGCGGCGCATCAAGGAGCTCGTCAGAGGCAACGGCGAAGGCTGGTCCTCGCGCACGCTCCGCCTGATCCAGCGCTTCCGCAAGAGCGTGCACGAAGCGCGGTAGCCGTTCGCCACACACTCACTGTCGTTGCCCGCCTTGTGCGCACTTGCGCACTGGGGCGGGCGATCCAGTATTCCAGAGACAGCGAGATTAGAACCGAGGAGCCGCGGCGTACTGGATGCCCCGGCCAAGCCGGGGCATGACAGCGGTGTGCGTGGCAGCGCCCCTCACCCGTGCAGATGCAACAAATGCGGCGACCATGCGCCGAGCACGGTCATGCCAAGTCCGGCGAGCGTCAGCAGGCCGGCGATCCAGGCGAGCGGCAGCATGCCGGTGATGATGGTGGCCGACGCCAGCACGATGCCGATCTGGAATGCGGCCGACGCCAGCTCGAAGTGATGGTACTTCGCGGTCGCCTCGTCGCGCACGTGCTCGGCTTCCTTGGCCTTCTCGGCGAGCTGCTCGGTGCCTTCGCCGGTCTCGGGCTCGGAGCGGTAGCGCGCCGCGGTCTTCTGCCAATCGTCGATCTGCTTCTGCACCGCGGCCTTCATGGCGTCGTCGGTGGCGGCGCCCAGTGTCAGCTTGCCCTGGTCGGCGGCGGTCTGGACCACGGTGCGGCGGATGCTCTTGGCCTGGAAGAACGCCCAGAGGTTGGAGGCCTCGACGTTCTTGCTGATCGACTCGGTCTGGGCGCCCTTGCCGAGCGTCTCGGAGATCGCCAGGAACAGCGCCAGCACCGCGATCAACAGGGCGATCTTCTTGTTCTCGCCGGATGCGTGCTCGGCATGCTCGGCGTGCTCCATGCTTTCGTGTGCGCTCATAAATCCCTCCTGCCTCGGTTCCGCAACGATTGACCGAACCGCGCGGCCTGCGCAAGAGGCATGCTCGCCAACAGAGCCTGCTATGACAGCTTCATGTCAGGTGTCAGCGCCTTGGATGCGCGCTCGCATAGACTTCCAGCAGCCGCTCGGAATCGATGCCGGTGTAGATCTGCGTGGTCGAGAGCGAGGAATGGCCGAGCAATTCCTGGATCGCACGCAGATCGCCACCGCGCGAGAGCAGATGCGTGGCGAAGGAGTGCCGCAGCGCGTGCGGCGTAGCGCTGTCGGGTAGTCCAAGCGCGCCGCGCAGCCGCTCCATCGCGAGCTGGATGATCCGCGGGCTCAGCGGACCGCCGCGGGCGCCGACGAAGATCGGCCCGTCCTGTGGCAGCGCATACGGGCACATCGCAACATATTCCTGCACCAGCGCGAGCACGTTTTGCAGCACCGGCACCATGCGGGTCTTGTTGCCTTTGCCTGTCACGATCAGCACGTCGCCTTCGCCTGCCTTCGGCACCTCGCGGCGCTTCAGGCCCAGCGCTTCGGAGATGCGCAGGCCCGAGCCATACAGCAGTGCCATCACGGCCGCGTCGCGCACCAGAATCCAGGTCTCGCGATCCTCGCCGGCGCGCTCGTCGGCGTCAGCCAGGCGCTTTGCCGACGCCATCGGCAGCGGCTTCGGCAAGGTTTTTGCGACCTTCGGCGCGCGGATCGCGGAGAGTGCTCCGACCTTGCCCTTGCCTTCGCGCTCCAGGAAGCGGCCGAAGGAGCGCAGGCCCGCGAGCGCGCGCATCAGGGAACGGCCGGCAATATCGTCGGCGCGCCGCATCGCCATGAAGGCGCGGATATCGGTGGCTTCCAGCGACGCAAACCGCGCCAGCGTCACGCGTTCACCCCAATGGCTGCACAGGAAATCCAGGCATTGCCGCAAGTCGCGGCCATAGGCCTCCAGCGTCTTCGGCGACAGCCGCCGTTCGGCGCCGAGATGCGCCAGCCAGCGTGCCATCTCCTGCGCGATGTCAGGATCGGCGCTGGCGAGCTCGATTGGAGGGGCGGCCGCTTTGCTCATGCGCTCTGGACGTAATGATTCCGCACAGTATATCGCATCACACCCGTTTACTGTTCGCTAAGGCGACGCCACGGCGCTAGCCTCAACTCCCCCAGGTTCCGATTCTCCGTCCAAAAATCATTCATGGATCATTCGTCGCGCACCCAGACCGCCCCCGCCACCGCGACCCGCATGGTCGACGTGCTGGTGCCGGTCGCGCTCGACCAGACCTATTCCTACAAGGTGCCGCGCGGCATGGAGCTGAAGGCCGGCGATCTCGTCGGCGTGCCGCTCGGGCCTCGCGAGGTGCTCGCCGTGGTCTGGGCGGAAAACGCCAATCCCGATCCGCGCCTCCACAACCGCCTCAAGGAGGTCAACGAGAAGCTCGATCTTCCCCCGCTCAAGGGTGATCTGCGCGCGGTCGTCGACTGGGTCGCCAATTACACGCTGAGCCCGCGTGGCATGGTGCTGCGCATGTGCCTGCGGATGGGCGAGCATCTCGGGCCCGAGCGCGTGCGTGCCGGCGTGCGTCTGGCTGGCGATCCCCCGCGGCGGCTGACGCCGGCACGTCAGCGCGTGATCGAGGTGCTGTCGGACCGGCTGCTGCACGCCAAATCCGAGGCCGCGAAGGAAGCCGGCGTGTCGGCCGGCGTGATCGACGGCCTCGTCGACGAGGGCACGCTCACGGTCGAGCCGATGCCGCCCCCGCCTCCGCCGCCGGCGCCCGATCCGGATTTCGGCCGGCCGGATTTTTCGCCGCTGCAGCGGGCCGGCGTGGATGCGATGCGCGCGCTCGCGGCCAACGGCACCTTCCACGTCGCACTGCTCGACGGCGTCACCGGCTCGGGCAAGACCGAGGTCTACTTCGAAGCCGTTGCGGAATCGATCCGCCGCGGCAAGCAGACGCTGATCCTGATGCCGGAGATCGCGCTCACCGGCCAGTTTCTCGATCGTTTCGCGCAACGTTTTGGCGTGCGCCCGATCGAGTGGCACTCCGAGCTCACGCCGCGTACCCGCGCGCGCAATTGGTCGGCGATTGCCGAGGGCAGCGCGCCGGTCGTGGTCGGCGCGCGCTCGGCGCTGTTTCTGCCTTACGCCAATCTCGGCCTCATCGTCGTCGATGAAGAGCACGACCAGGCCTACAAGCAGGACGAGGGCGTGCATTATCACGCCCGCGACATGGCGGTGGTGCGCGCACATATCGCCAAGATCCCGATCGTGCTGGCCTCTGCCACGCCGTCGGTCGAGTCCGAGGTCAATGCGCGCAAGAACCGCTATCAACGCATCGCGCTGCCGTCGCGCTTCGGCGGCCAGCACATGCCGCATATCGAGGCGATCGACATGCGCCGCGAGCCGCCCGCGCGCGGCCGCTTCATCTCGCCGCGGCTGGCCGGCGAGATCAGAACCGCGATCGAGAAGCGCGAGCAGGCGCTGCTGTTCCTCAATCGCCGCGGTTATGCGCCGCTAACGCTCTGCCGCGCCTGCGGCCATCGCTTCGCCTGCACCATCTGCGATGCCTGGCTGGTCGATCACCGCTTTCGCCAGCGTCTCGTTTGTCATCACTGCGGCTTCTCGATGCCGCGTCCGCAGACCTGCCCGCATTGCGCGGCGGAGGAATCGCTGGTCGCGGTCGGGCCCGGCGTCGAGCGCCTGCAGGAGGAGGCGGCCGCGCTGTTTCCGGAGGCGCGCACCATCGTGCTGTCGAGCGATCTCATCACCTCGATCGAGACGATGCGTTCCGAACTTGCCGAGATCGCGGAGGGCCGCGTCGACATCATCATCGGCACGCAGCTCGTCGCCAAGGGCCACAATTTTCCGCGGCTCAACCTGGTCGGCGTGGTCGATGCGGATCTCGGCCTTTCCAATGGCGATCCGCGTGCGGCGGAGCGGACCTGGCAATTGCTCAACCAGGTGATCGGCCGTGCCGGGCGTGAGCAGGGCCGCGGCGTCGGCTATCTCCAGACCCATCAGCCGGATCACCCCGTGATGAAGGCGCTGATCGCCTGCGACCGCGAGGCCTTCTACGACAGCGAGATCGATCTGCGCGAGAAGACGCTCTATCCGCCGTTCGGCCGGCTCGCGAGCCTGATCATCTCGGCCGGCGACCGTCCGAGCGCAGAAGGCCTGGGCCGCAAGCTCGTTGCGCTCGCGCCGCGCGACGAGCGCGTGGTGGTGCTGGGCCCGGCCGAAGCCCCGCTCGCCGTGATCAAGGGCCGCTACCGCTTCCGCATCCTGGTGAAATCGGCGCGCGGTTTTGATCTCTCCGATTATCTGCGGAACTGGCTCGCGGTATGCCCGAAGCCGAAGGGCAATCAAAAGCTCGAGGTCGATGTCGATCCGCAGAGCTTTTTGTAAGAGATCGCTCTCTCCTCTCGTGCCCCGGACGCGGCGCAGCGTCTCTTCGACGGTGCGCTGCAGAGCCGGGGGCCATGTCGCAAGGGAACTCGCTGCTTCTGGGTCCCGGCTCTGCGCCGCAACGCCAAGCGGCGTTGCAGCTTGTCCGGGACACGTGCGTCATGACAGCCAACAAAAAGCCCGCGGTCCCCCAAGACCACGGGCTTGTCTCACGCGCGCATCAAACTGCTCATGTCCATGCGGACGATGATGAAAACTGCGCGTGCGAGGTGAGGCGCTCAGCGCGCCGTTAGGAGACGACTTCCGCGGTGACGCGGCCGACGCCGGCACCGGTGAGGCCGATGGCGCGGGCAGCGCCGGTGGAGAGGTCCAGCACGCGGCCGCGCACGAACGGGCCACGGTCATTGATGGTGACGATGACGCTCGAGCCGCCATGGGTGACGCGCAGCTTGGTGCCGAACGGCAGCGAACGGTGCGCTGCGGTCATGGCGTTCTGGTTGAAGCGCTGGCCCGAGGCGGTGCGGCTGCCGGACTCGTTGCCGTAAAAGGACGCCATGCCCGAGAAGCTGCGGCCCGTGCCCGACGACGGCGTCATCGACGCACTGGCGTTGCGCCAATCGGAGGTCGCGTTGGTATCGTCCTGGGCGTGGTGGCGGTGTTGATGGTGAGAGTAGCTGTGGTGATGCCTGGATTTGGCGGAAGCTTCGGTGGCAGTTCCCCCGACGAGGAGAGTTGCGGCGGCGAAAGCGATCGCCGTAGGCGGCCGGGTCAGAGCGCCCAGCGTCTTCAAAGACAGCATTTAGTGGTCCCTACGCTAGTATTGCCACATATGTGGCCAGTGGAGCCCCCATCAGTTTGTGAGCGGGTTGGCGTTTCGATTCCTAATGAGGCATGAATTGGGCAGTAGTTCTGTTATGTGTCGTGATGAAATATCTTGTGACCCGCGCGGATATTCCCGGGGATGTTCCGTAATCTTTCGCTTTAACAATTTGTTAACCCAAGTATTACTTCAGAATACTGTAGATGGAAGTCGTCGGCTTCAACATTTAGAATTCGATAAGTATTCGACGGACGAGCGCGGCGCGGATCTGGTCACGCCTCAGCGAGCCGTGTTCATGGCCGCTATGCGCTGAGGGCAGGAACGAATGGGCCACTTGCCGACGTAACGGTCGTGGCAATTCCGTGGCATGGCAGGTTCACGGCAGGTTGCTGGCGGGCCGGCGATCGATGACCGCAGCGTGCGACGAACTGGCGGGAAACTGCCGGGCCTTTAAGTTGCCGTCATGTTGCACGTGCGCGCCTGCTATGTTAGCAAAGCCGCGATTTTAACGGACCCGGCACGTCCCGTGTCGGCCGAGAATCAAAGTCCCGCTTGAATTCCAAGGGCTTGGATCGCTAGGCGCCGCTTCGTGGCGACGGTTTTTCCCTTGCGAATTTAACAGCTAAAAGAGCGCGTCTGTGGCTGCAGAAGATACGTCCGTTTCAGGTGTGTCGGGCCGTTATGCAACGGCCTTGTTTGAACTGGCCCGCGACCAGAAGGTGGTCGACGAGGTCAAGGCCGATCTCGAGCGGTTCGAGGGTCTGCTGAATGAAAGCGCCGATCTCAAGCGCCTCGTCCGCAGCCCTGTGTTCGCGGCCGATGCCCAGTCCAGGGCCCTTTCGGCCGTCCTGGACAAGGCAGGCATCGCCGGCATCTCCGCCAATTTCCTGAAAGTGCTGACCGCCAACCGCCGCCTGTTCGTGGTGGCTGACGTCATTCGCGCCTATCGCGCCCTTCTCGCCAAGTTCAAGGGCGAGGCGACCGCGGATGTCGCCGTGGCGGAGGCGCTCTCGGACAAGAATCTCGACGCCCTCAAGGTCGCCCTGAAGTCGGTGACCGGCAAGGACGTCGCGCTCAACGTGAAGATCGATCCCTCGATCATCGGTGGCCTCGTCGTGAAGCTTGGCAGCCGCATGATCGATAGTTCGCTTCGCACCAAACTCAATTCGATCAAGCACGCGATGAAAGAGGCAGGCTGATGGACATCCGCGCCGCGGAAATTTCCGCGATCCTCAAGGACCAGATCAAGAATTTCGGCCAGGAAGCTGAAGTCTCCGAAGTCGGACAGGTGCTGTCCGTCGGCGACGGTATCGCTCGCGTCTACGGTCTGGACAACGTCCAGGCCGGTGAAATGGTCGAGTTCGAGAACGGCACCCGCGGCATGGCGCTGAACCTCGAGACCGACAATGTCGGCGTCGTTATTTTCGGTGCCGACCGCGAGATCAAGGAAGGCCAGACCGTCAAGCGTACCCGCGCCATCGTGGACGCGCCGGTCGGCAAGGGCCTGCTCGGCCGCGTTGTCGACGGCCTCGGCAATCCGATCGACGGCAAGGGCCCGATCCAGGCCGACAAGCGCATGCGCGTCGACGTCAAGGCGCCGGGCATCATTCCCCGCAAGTCGGTGAACGAGCCGATGGCGACCGGCCTCAAGGCGATCGATGCCCTGATCCCGATCGGCCGCGGCCAGCGCGAGCTGATCATCGGTGACCGTCAGACCGGCAAGACCGCGATCGCGCTCGACACCATCCTGAACCAGAAGCCGCTCAACGCGCAGCCCGACGAGAACATCAAGCTGTACTGCGTCTACGTCGCGATCGGTCAGAAGCGTTCCACCGTTGCCCAGTTCGTGAAGGTGCTGGAAGAGCAGGGCGCGCTCGAATACTCGATCATCGTCGCCGCCACCGCGTCGGATCCGGCGCCGATGCAGTACATCGCGCCGTTCACCGGCTGCACCATGGGCGAGTATTTCCGCGACAACGGCATGCACGCCGTCATCATCTATGACGATCTGTCCAAGCAGGCCGTCGCTTACCGCCAGATGTCGCTGCTGCTGCGCCGCCCGCCGGGTCGCGAAGCTTATCCCGGCGACGTGTTCTATCTGCACTCCCGCCTGCTCGAGCGCGCGGCGAAGCTGAACAAGGACCAGGGCTCCGGCTCGCTGACGGCATTGCCGGTCATCGAAACCCAGGCCAACGACGTGTCGGCCTACATTCCGACCAACGTCATCTCGATCACCGACGGTCAGATCTTCCTGGAAACCGACCTGTTCTTCCAGGGCATCCGTCCCGCGGTGAACGTCGGTCTGTCGGTGTCGCGCGTCGGTTCTTCGGCGCAGACCAAGGCCACCAAGAAGGTCGCCGGCAAGATCAAGGGCGAGCTCGCGCAGTACCGCGAAATGGCGGCGTTCGCGCAGTTCGGCTCCGACCTCGATGCCTCGACCCAGCGCCTGCTCAATCGTGGCTCGCGCCTGACCGAACTCCTGAAGCAGCCGCAGTTCTCGCCGCTGAAGATGGAGGAGCAGGTCTGCGTGATCTGGGCCGGCACCAACGGCTATCTCGATCCGCTTCCGGTCAACAAGGTGCGCGCGTTCGAGGACGGTCTGCTGTCGCTGCTGCGCGGCAAGAACACCGAGATCCTCAATTCGATCCGCGACACCCGCGACCTCACCGACGACACCGCTGCCAAGCTGAAGTCGGTGGTCGAGGGCTACGCGAAGTCTTTCGCATAAGAACACCGTCACGGCCGGGCTAAAGCGCGAAGCGCGTCTTCGCAATTGATGTCCCGGCCA
The DNA here is from genome assembly GCF_040548225.1 of Bradyrhizobium sp. S3.12.5. Taxonomy (NCBI): domain Bacteria; kingdom Pseudomonadati; phylum Pseudomonadota; class Alphaproteobacteria; order Hyphomicrobiales; family Nitrobacteraceae; genus Bradyrhizobium; species Bradyrhizobium sp. S3.12.5. The sequence goes on along the minus strand of NZ_JBEPRF010000024.1, from coordinate 40,959 downwards.
TCCACGCCTAGCCGTGTGGAAGATGAGACGTGGATGCCCGGGACGAGCCCGGGCATGATGACTGGGATAGGCTCGTGGCTTGGCTGTAAGGGCCGAACCGCCGGGGTGAACGAAGAATGGCGTCACTTAAAGACATGCGCGTCCGCATCGCCTCCACCAAGGCGACGCAAAAGATCACCAAGGCCATGCAGATGGTCGCGGCGTCCAGGTTGCGCCGCGCCCAGCAAGCGGCCGAGGCGGCGAGGCCCTATGCCGACAAGATGAGCGCCGTGATCTCCAACATCGCCGGCGCCGCTGCAGGCTCGCCCGGTGCGCCGGCGCTGCTCGCCGGCACCGGCCGTGACCAGGTTCACCTGCTGCTGGTCTGCACCGGCGAGCGCGGCCTGTCCGGCGCCTTCAACTCCTCGATCGTGCGCCTCGCCCGCGAGCGCGCCCAGGCGCTGATTGCCCAGGGCAAGGAAGTCAAATTCTTCTGCGTCGGCCGCAAGGGCTACGAGCAGCTCCGCCGCCTCTACGACAAGCAGATCGTCGAGCACCTCGACCTGCGCGGCGTTCGTCAGCTCGGCTTCATCAACGCCGAGGACATCGCCAGGAAGGTGCTGGCCCGTTTCGACGCCGGCGAGTTCGACGTCTGCACGCTGTTCTATGCGCAGTTCAAGTCGGTGATTGCCCAGATCCCGACCGCGCAGCAGATCATTCCGCTCGTCGTCGAGGAAAAGGCGGCGAACGCGCCGACGACGTCCTATGAATACGAGCCGGAGGAGGATGAACTCCTCTCCGGCCTGTTGCCGCGCAACATCGCGGTGCAGATCTTCCGCGCGCTCCTGGAAAACAACGCCTCGTTCTACGGCGCGCAGATGAGCTCGATGGACAACGCCACCCGCAACGCGGGTGAAATGATTCGCAAGCAAACCCAGATCTACAACCGAACCCGTCAAGCCCAGATCACCAAGGAGCTGATCGAGATCATCTCCGGCGCCGAGGCGGTCTGACGCACGAACCAAACGACGGTCGTTCAAGTACAGAATTTCGAAGGAGAGCTTCATGGCTACAGCAGCTAACCAGGTCGGTCGCGTCACCCAGGTCATGGGCGCCGTCGTCGACGTTCAGTTCGAAGGCCACCTGCCGGCCATTCTCAATTCGCTGGAAACCAAGAACGGCAACATCCGCCTTGTGCTGGAAGTTGCGCAGCATCTCGGTGAGTCCACCGTGCGCACGATCGCGATGGACGTGACCGAAGGTCTGGTGCGCGGCCAGGCCGTGACCGACACCGGCCAGCCGATCGCGGTCCCGGTGGGCGACGGCACCCTCGGCCGCATCATGAACGTCATCGGCGAGCCGATCGACGAAGCCGGTCCGATCAAGTTCGAGGGCAAGCGCGCCATCCATCAGGAAGCGCCGAGCTACACCGACCAGTCGACCGAAGCTGAAATTCTCGTCACCGGCATCAAGGTCGTCGACTTGCTCGCGCCCTACGCCAAGGGCGGCAAGATCGGCCTGTTCGGCGGCGCCGGCGTCGGCAAGACCGTGCTGATTCAGGAGCTGATCAACAACGTCGCGAAGGCGCACGGCGGTTATTCCGTGTTCGCCGGCGTGGGCGAGCGTACCCGCGAGGGCAACGACCTCTATCACGAGTTCATCGAGTCCAAGGTCAACGCCGATCCGCACAATCCGGATCCGAGCGTGAAGTCGAAGTGCGCGCTGGTGTTCGGCCAGATGAACGAGCCGCCGGGCGCCCGCGCCCGCGTCGGCCTCACCGGTCTGACCGTCGCCGAGCACTTCCGCGACCAGGGCCAGGACGTGCTGTTCTTCGTCGACAACATCTTCCGCTTCACGCAGGCCGGCTCGGAAGTGTCGGCGCTGCTCGGCCGCATCCCGTCGGCGGTGGGTTATCAGCCGACGCTCGCCACCGACATGGGCGCGCTGCAGGAGCGCATCACCACCACGCAGAAGGGCTCGATCACCTCGGTGCAGGCCATTTACGTTCCGGCCGACGACTTGACCGATCCGGCGCCCGCGACCTCGTTCGCGCATTTGGACGCCACCACGGTGTTGAACCGCGCGATCTCGGAAAAGGGCATCTATCCGGCGGTGGATCCGCTCGACTCGACCTCGCGCATGCTCTCGCCGCTCGTCGTCGGGCAGGAGCACTACGACACCGCGCGTCAGGTCCAGCAAGTGCTCCAGCGCTACAAGTCGCTCCAGGACATCATCGCCATTCTCGGCATGGACGAGCTTTCGGAAGAGGACAAGCTGACGGTGGCCCGCGCCCGCAAGATCGAGCGCTTCCTGTCGCAGCCGTTCCACGTCGCCGAAATCTTCACCGGCTCGCCAGGCAAGTTCGTCGACCTCGCGGACACCATCAAGGGCTTCCGCGGCCTCTGCGAAGGCAAATATGACCACCTGCCGGAAGCCGCCTTCTACATGGTCGGCACCATCGAAGAGGCGATCGAGAAGGGTAAGAAGCTGGCGGCCGAGGCCGCCTAAGCTGGCGAATAGCGAATAGGGAGTGGCGAGTAGAATCTATTCGCCATTCGCTACTCGCCACTCTCGCCTGGTCGCTACTCACCATTCGCAGGTAACCCATGGCCACCTTCCACTTCGATCTCGTCTCTCCGGAAAAGCTCGCATTCTCGGGCGAGGTCGATCAGGTCGACATTCCCGGCGCCGAGGGTGATTTCGGCGTGCTGGCGGGTCATGCGCCGGTCGTGGCTGCGATCCGCCCCGGCATCCTCACCATCACCACCGGCGGTCGGCACGAGAAGATCATCGTGCTCGGCGGCCTCGCCGAAGTCTCCGAGAAGGGCCTGACCGTGCTCGCCGACGTCGCAACGTCGCTGGCCGAGCTCGACCGCGCCAAGTTCGCCGAGACCATCTCGGACATGGAAGAGGGCCTCAAGGAGCACGAAGGCACCGAGCTCGATCAGGCCATCGAGCGGCTCGATCACTACAAGAGCATCCAGCAGCAGCTCAGCTCCACGGCTATGCACTAAGCCCCGGCGCACTGCGTCGGGGCTCAAGCCTAGAATTCCTGAAAAAGTTCAGCGCTCGTCACAGCCGTGGCGGGCGCTGAAACTTTGTTGCACCGCGCCGCCGATAGCGGCATTCTGCCGCCGCGGATGAGGTTCCAGGGCTGGTGCAGATGAAGCGCAAGATCGCGGCGATTTTCGCGGCCGATATTGCCGGCTACTCAAGGCTGGTTGCGGAAGACGAGGAGGAGACGCTGCGGCGCCTGGCCTCCTACCGCGAAGTCATCGACGATTTTATCGCAAAGGCAAACGGCCGCATCTTCAACACCGCCGGCGATGCCGTGCTCGCGGAGTTTCCGAGCGCGGTCGATGCGGTGCGCTGCGCGATCGACATTCAGGAAAGCTTGCGAACCCGCAACATGGCCTATCCGCCGAGCCGGCAGATGTCGTTCCGCATCGGCATCACCATCGGCGACGTGGTCGAACGCGACGGCGATCTTCTCGGCGACGGCGTCAACATCGCAGCCCGGCTCGAGGGGCTGGCGGAGGTCGGCGGCATCTGCGTCTCCCGTGCCGTGCATGAGCAGGTCGCCAACAAGCTGTCGGTGCAGTTCGCCGATATCGGCGCGCAGGAAGTGAAGAATATCCCGACGCCGGTGCATGCCTATATGATCGCGATGCGGCGCGAGGACGGGACTTATGCGACGCCGCAGCTGAAGAAGGTCGCCAAGGCGCAGCCCGCGCCGAATTGGATGTGGCCGCTGGTCGTTGGCGTGGTCTCCGTCGTCGCCATCGGCGTCGGCGGCTTCCTCTATTTCACCAAGCTCGAGACCACCCAGCTGTCATCGACTGCGGCTGCGCCTTCGCCGAGCCCGGCCGCTGCGCTATCCCCAAGCCCGACGCCCACGATGGCGCCGATGCCCTCGCCTGTGCCGCCGTCAACACCGACACAAACGGCTGCCCTGACGCCGCCGCCGGCACCGACGCCCTCGCCGCCGGCCGCATCGGGCGGCAAGATCGCCGTGGACGCGGTGCCGTACATCGGCGAGCGGCAGCGCGCCTATCTCAGCAACGAATATTCCGCGGCCGGCGATTACAAGGCCTACGCCCTGAACATCGCCGGCTTCAACGGCTCCGCGCTCAACCAGCCGAACGAGGAGGCCGCGCGCAATGCGGCGCTCGACCAGTGCCAGAAGCGCGCGGACGCGGCGCAATCGCCGCGGCGCTGCGAGCTCTATGCGGTCGGCAACAAGGTCGTCTACAGCCATGGCAGCCCGCCGATGCCGCCGCAGCCCTGGGTGCGGCACGACACCATGACCGAGCGCCCGTTCGTCTCGAAAGACTTTCCGATGCTGCGTGATCAGGCCAGGACCCGGGTCGAGAACATCTACGCGCCGGCGGCAAAATCGCGCTCGGTCGCGCTCGGCCCGGCCGGGCAATATTTCATGGTGCTGGGGGCGGCATCGGTCGACGAGACGACGCGGCGTTCGCTGGAGTCCTGCGGCGCGATTGCGGGCTCGGCCTGCATGATCGTGGCGGTCGACGACAATTTCGTTGTGCCGATCCCGACTTTGCTCAAGCCCAACGGCTTCTTCCACGCCCCGACCAATCCCTCGATCGTGGCCGATGCGCGCGACGAGGTCGTGCGCAAGCTTGGCGATGGCATGGGCTGGAACGCGGTCGCCGTCGGCACCGCCGGCCGTCCCGGCCTCGGCCTGAAGGCCGCCGACGAGCAGACCGCCGTCAACGGCGCGCTGGCCGACTGCGTCAAGCACGACAGCGACTGCCACGTCATCGCGATCGGCCCGTTTACGGTCGGGCCGACCAACTAGTGCGAACGCGATTTCAGCTTGCGAAGGGCGAAAACTGCTGCGCTACCGCGCGGTAGACCTCGCGGCGGAACGGCACCACGACGTCGGCGACGCGGTCGAGCCGCTCCCAGCGCCATGCGTCGAACTCCGCGGGCTGGCCGTTGCGTGGCGTCAGCGGATCGATCTCGTCATCCTTGCCGGTGAAGCGCAGCGCGAACCACTTCTGGCGCTGACCGCGAAATTTTGCCAGCCGATGCGTCTGCGGTCCGTCGTAGGGCGGGAACTCGTAGGTGAGCCAGTCGGTCTCGCCGAGATAGTCGGCGCTGACGACGCTGGTCTCCTCCCAGAGCTCGCGCATCGCGGCATCGCGCAAGACCTCGCCCTCGTCGACGCCGCCTTGCGGCATCTGCCAGTCGAGCCCCGGCAAAATGATCTCGGGGCCGTCGCCCTTGAAGCGGTGCCCGATCAGCACACGGCCGTCGGCGTGGAACAGCGCGATCCCGACATTGGGACGGTAGGGTTTTTCGTTCGTCACGCGTGGATCTCTCGTTGTCAGCCCAGCCGGTGCCTTAGCACCAAAGCCGGATGACAATTCGATTTAGTCATCCGCGAGTGCGGAAAATTCCTTCACCACGCGCTCGTAGACCGGGCGCTTGAACGGGATGATCAGCCCGGTCAGGTTCTTCATCGGTTCCCAGCGCCAGCTGACGAATTCGGCCTTGTGGCCGCCGCCGCCCGGCTTCTCGACGTTGATCTCGCTGTCCTTGCCGGTGAAGCGCACCGCAAACCATTTCTGGCGCTGACCGCGGTAGCGTCCCTTCCAGGCGCGCCCTGCCACCGTGCGCGGGATGTCGTAAATCAGCCAGTCCGGAACCTCGCCGAGCCGCTCGATCGAGTGCACGCTGGTCTCTTCATAGAGCTCGCGTTTCGCGGCATCCCAGGTGTCCTCGCCGGGATCGACCCCGCCCTGCGGCATCTGCCAGACATGGCCGTCGTCGACCTGCTCGAGACCGCCGGCACGACGACCGATGAACACCAGGCCCTTCGCATTGATCAGCATCACCCCGACGCAGGTTCGGTAGGGCAGATCCTCATAACGCGCCATGCCGCCAAACCCCTCGCGTGCTGCCGGCAGGGCTGTCGGGCCCGTGCCGTACCAATTGTTTGATTTAGCTGGATTTTGATTTCAGCATCGCGGTTGTCAATGGCACCAAAAGGATACCTCGGTCGCTCAATGTCTTGATCCAGGCGCCGACCCGCTCGATCGAGACGGGCAGCGCCGAGGCGGTGCCGACGGCAACGCCGCGTTCCCGTGCGGTCGCTTCCAGCTTGTTCAGGGCGCGGTCGATCTCGGTCGGGGTCGGCACCGCGTCGAGCGCGATGTCGCCCTTGCCGAACGGCACGGCGAGGCTTCCTGCGGCCTGCGGCGCGATGCTGCGGGGCGAGGAGCCGTCGTCGAAGAAGCCAAGCCCGCGCCTGGAGGCCTCGCGGATGATCGGCTGCATCGCCGCATCGGTCGCCACGAAGCGGGCGCCCATGAAATTGGTGATGCCGACATAGCCCTGCATCCGGCTGAGGTGCCAGTACAGGCGGTCGGTGTTCTGGTCGGCGGTCAGCGAGGTCAATAGCGTTTGCGGCCCCGGATCGTTGTCCGGGAAGTCATAGGGCTCCATCGGGATCTGGAGGAAGATCTCGTGGCGCTGGGCGCGGGCGCGCTCGGCGAGCTTGCCGGGGTCGGCGCCGTAGGGCGTGAAGGCCAGCGTCACCGCGCCCGGCAGCTTCATGATCGCATCGGTGGTCTTGGCGGCGCCGACGCCGAGGCCGCCGATCACGATCGCCACCACCGGCATTTTCGCGGCTTTGGCGCGGTCGGCCTCGGCTGCGTAGACATTGAACGGCTTGAGATCGCCTGAGACCGCGGGGATCATGCCGTAGCGGGATTTCTCCAGCAGTTTGGGGTCGATCCCGGCCATGACGGCCGGCACTGCTGCGGCTGCCTCGCCCTTGTCGGCGGCGTCGCCGGCGCCGATCACCACGTTGTGGCGCGCGCCGGTGGAGCCGTCGATCATGGTGACGGTCTTCTGCTCGCCGGAGGCAGCCTCTTTCGGCGCCTCCTTAGTCGCGTGCTTGCTCTCTTGAGCGTGCTCCTCGCCGTGGCCGGCAGCAGGCTTCTCGTCTGTGGCTTTGGGATCGCGAATCGCGAGCCGCGTCATCGGTTCGCCGCCGAGCGGGTCCTTGTTGAAGATGGCGAAGCCGGCAAAGGCGACCAGGAACAGGCCGAGCATCATGGCCAGCGCCTGCTGGACCGTGAACGGCAGCCGCAGCCGCCGTTTTCGGCGCGGCTTGTCCTGTCCGAGCGGGGCGCTCAGATCATCGGCCGTTTCAGTCATGCGAGATCCCGAATCACTCCACCGACGATACCACGCCGAGGTCAAGCGGCGGCAGGCCGGGATAGGCCGGGGACGTCAGGAGTTCCACGCAAAAAGGGCGGCTCCTAAGAGCCGCCCTTTTCCGTAGGTTGCTGAGCTTGCGACTTAGTTCGCCGCTTTGGGCTTATCGGCTGCCGCCTTGTCGGTGGTGCCGGGCGTCGGCGCCGCGGAGGCGCTGTTCTTGATGCCGTGGAGCAGATCGTCGGCGAGCTTGAGCGCCTTGTCGTCCTTGGCATCCGGCGGGACGTAGGACTGCGAGCCGGTCTTCTCGTCGCCGTCGTTCTTGAGATGGCCGCGCAGCGAAGCCTCGCCCTTGGTGTCGGTGCGGGACTTCAGCTCGTCCGGCACGTCCTGGAGCACTTCGATGTCGGGCACGATGCCCTTGGCCTGGATCGACTTGCCCGACGGCGTGTAGTAGCGCGCGGTGGTGAGGCGCAGCGCGCCGTTGCCCGAGCCGAGCGGGATGATGGTCTGCACCGAGCCCTTGCCGAACGAGCGCGTGCCGACGATGGTCGCACGCTTGTGGTCCTGCAGCGCGCCGGCGACGATCTCGGACGCCGAGGCCGAGCCGCCGTTGACGAGCACGATGACCGGCTTGCCCTTGGTGAGGTCGCCCGCGTGCGCGGTGCGGCGCTGGGTCTCCTCGGCGTTGCGGCCGCGGGTCGACACGATCTCGCCCTTCTCCAGGAACGAGTCGGAGACAGTGACGGCCTCCTCGAGCAGGCCGCCCGGATTGTTGCGGAGGTCGATGACGTAGCCCTTGAGCTTGTCGCCGATCTGGGTCGAGAGGTTGGCGACCTCCCTCTTCAGGCCTTCGGTGGTCTGCTCGTTGAAGGTGGTGATGCGGATATAGGCGATGTCGTCAGCCTCGACGCGCGCGCGCACCGAACGGACGCGGATGTTGTCGCGCACCAGCGTGACGTCGATCGGATTGTCCTGGCCCTTGCGGATGATCTTGAGCTTGATCTTGGTGTTGACGGGGCCGCGCATCTTCTCGACCGCCTGGTTCAGGGTCAGGCCCTGCACCGCTTCATCGTCGAGATTGGTGATGATGTCGTTGGCCATGACACCGGCGCGCGAGGCGGGCGTGTCGTCGATCGGCGAGACCACCTTGATAAGGCCGTCCTCCATGGTGACCTCGATGCCGAGGCCGCCGAACTCGCCGCGGGTCTGCACCTGCATGTCGCGGAAGCTCTTGGCGTCCATGTAGCTCGAATGCGGATCGAGGCCGGTGAGCATGCCGCTGATCGCTGATTCGATCAGCTTGGTGTCGTCGGGCTTCTCGACATAGTCGGAGCGCACGCGCTCGAAGACGTCGCCGAACAGATTGAGCTGGCGATAGGTGTCGGCGGTCGCGGCTCGCGCGCTGGAGCCCATGAACACCGCGCGCGGCTGGGTCACGAACAGCGTCAGCGCCGCACCGGTCGCAGCGCTGAGGAGGATAACTGAAGTCTTGCGCATCATCCGCGAACCTTCTCGCCTTCATTTGCGGCCCACCATGGGCCTGGATCGATTGGAGTGCCGTCTTTGCGGAACTCGACATACAGCACAGGTTGACTCGCGTTCGTGGCGAGAATGGAGGCGACTTGAGATGTCGACCCCATGGTCGCGACCGGCTCCCCCGTGAGCACAAATTGTCCGATGTTGACCGAAATGCGCTCCATCCCGGCGATCAGGACATGATACCCGCCCCCGGCATTGAGGATCAAGAGTTGTCCATAGCTGCGGAACGGGCCGGCATACACCACCCAGCCGTCGCACGGCGTCGTGACCTGCGAACCGGGCTTGGTTGCCAGCGAAATGCCCTTCTGGAGCCCACCGAGCCCATCGGAACCGCCAAAGTCCCTGATCTTGTTACCGTTAACCGGCAACGGCAGGAGTCCCTTGGCTGAGGCGAACAGGATGGCCGGGCTGGTCCGGGAGCGGTCCTTGAACGCGGCCGGGCCGGGTTTGGCGTTGGCGGCCGCGTTTGCCGCTTCCTTGGCCTCGGCCTGCTTTGCGGCCTCGGCCGCCTTCTCGGCCGCCTTGGCTGCGCTTTGCAGGTCCTGCTCCATCTTGGCGATCAGCCCCTGCAGATCGCCGACCTGCTTTGACAGCGTGATGGCGCGCGAATTCTCGGCGTCGAGGTCCTTTTCGCGCGAGGACTGCTGGCGCTGCCGTTCGTCGACCAGGGCGGCGAGCCGGGTCTGGTCGCTGCGGATCCTGTCGCGGTCGGAGGCGAGCTGGTCGCGTTCGCTAGCGATGCTTTTGCGCAAGGTCACGAGCTCGCCGAGCTCGCCTGCGATCTTCTCGGCGCGGCCGCGCAATTCCGGCACGACGGCGCCGAGCAGCATCGCGGTGCGCAGCGATTGCAGCGCATCTTCGGGCCGCACCAGCAGCGCCGGCGGTGTGCGCCGTCCGGCGCGCTGCAGGGCCGCCAGCACCTCGACGATGTCGGCGCGGCGCGAATCGAGCGAGGTGCGGGCCTGCTGCTCGCGGCCGTTCAGCGTCTTCAGCCGCGCCTCGGCCTCGTCGATCTTGGTCTCGACGGTTCGGACATTGGCGGCGGTGTCGATCAATTGCTGATTGAGCTGGGTGCGGTCCTGGCCGAGCGAGGTGATCTCGGCCTTCAGCTTGGCCTGCGCCTCCTCCGCACTCTTCTTGCTTGCGCGCGCGGCTTCCAGCTCCTGCTCGCGCTGCTTGATAGCGTCGGGCGAGATGGCCGCGGTCTGTGGCGCCGGCGCCGCCGTCTGAGCTTGCGCGAGGCTTTCTTCAGCGAAGAGGCTTGCGCCGGCGCAGCTCGCAATCAGCAGCAAATTGAGGATCGGCGCTCGCATCTTGTCGGCAAGGTGCTCGTTGTGGCGCGAATCACGCGCGATGATAGGGATGGCCGGCCAGAATGGTGGCGGCCCGATACAGCTGTTCCAGAAGCATGACGCGGACCATTTGATGCGGCCAGGTCGCAGAGCCGAACGCGATCGCGAGCTTGGCCTTACGGCGCAATTCGGGCGAAAGTCCGTCCGCCCCTCCGATCACGAAGATAGTATGACCGGCGCCCTCGTCGCGCCAGCGCCCGAGATGCCGTGCGAATACGGTGGAATCGAGGTTTTGTCCGCGCTCGTCCAGCGCCACCAGGATCGACTTTTCGGGAATATGCGCGGCGATCGCCGCGGCCTCCTCAGTCATTCGCGTCGCGGTGTCGCGTGCGCGGCTCTCAGGAATTTCGTGGATGGTGAGCTCGCGAAATCCGAGCTTGCGGCCGGCCTCGTCGAACCGCTCGAAATAGCGGTCGGCAAGCTCCCGTTCGGGGCCCTGCTTCAGCCGGCCCACCGCAATGACAGCAACACGCATGAGGTTTCAGAGTCGTGTTTTCGAACCGCGCGCAATCCGCGCGCGCACGACGCTAGCATGCGCGTCAGCCGATTCGAAATCGGCCAGTCGCCTCTAAGATCGCGTCAGATCGCTTTCGCCGCCCCTGGGCCCTGCGTGTACAATCTCTCGAGATTGTAGAACTCACGGACCTCGGGTCTGAACACGTGCACGATCACATCGCCGGAATCGATCAGCACCCAGTCGCAATTGGGCAAGCCCTCGACGTGGATGTTCTTGATGCCGGTTTCCTTGAGGCTCTTTGCGACGTTCTCCGCGATCGCGCCAACGTGCCGGTTCACGCGGCCGGTGGTGACGATCATGTAGTCGGAGTATGCCGATTTGCCGCGAAGGTCGATGGTGACCGTCTCTTCCGCCTTCATGTCGTCGAGGCGGGAGAGGATCAGGTTCAGCGTCTTGTCGGCGTCGGGTTGCGCCTTCAAGGCTGCAGCTTTTGTCGATGTTTTACGCGTCGGTTTCGTAGCCTTGGGTAAAACAGACTTCGTTGAAGCTGACTTGGACAATACAGACGTGGCCAGGGACCATTCCTTTCACTGTATCGCGAGGGCCGAATCCGCCCCTCACGGGTTACACTACATCATGTGGGGTTAAGGGTTTCAATATGCCAGAGAGCCCTCAATCCCGCACACTCTGTCTCACTTCGTACCTTTCCAGCTCCCGTCCGGGTTCCGTAAGCCCGTCGAGGAGAGGTTGAGCTTCAATCCGGTCAGGAAGACCCAGGCTGGCGCCGGCTGGTCCGCAAGTAATGCTGCCTTAGTCTCGGGCAGGCGATAGCGCGCGAGCGCCTGGGCCGCGGGCGAGGCAAGGGCACGAAAACTCTGCGGCGGGCGATCGATGACCGCCATCGGCACCTGATCGGCGATGCGCCGCCAGTGCTGCCAACGATGGAATTGAGCGAGGTTATCGGCGCCCATAATCCAGACAAAGCGCAAGCCACTGAGACGGCGGCGCAAGGTGTTGATCGTGTCGATAGTATAGCGGGTGCGAATGACGGATTCGAGACAGCTGACCTCGATCCTGGAATCGTTGGCGACATCGCGCGCCGCCTGCATGCGCGCGCCGAGCTCATGCAGATTGCCGTTCTCCTTCAGCGGATTCCCCGGCGTCACCAGCCACCACACGCGGTCGAGCTGAAGGCGCTTCAGCGCGAACTGGCTGATCGCGCGGTGGGCCTGGTGCGGCGGATTGAACGAGCCGCCGAGCAGGCCGATGCGCATGCCTTCGGTGTAGGGCGGTATGGCCTGCGCGAAGAAACGTGGCGCGACGAAATTGTTATTCAATGCCCCACGCCTCGCGCCATGCCTTACGGCCGCGTCTGCCCTGTGCCGTGAACGCGATACTTGAAGCTGGTCAACTGCTCGGCACCAACAGGACCACGGGCATGGAAGCGGCCGGTGGCGATGCCGATCTCGGCACCGAAGCCGAACTCGCCGCCATCGGCGAACTGCGTCGAGGCGTTGTGCAGCACGATTGCGGAATCGACCTCGCTGAGGAATTTCTTCGCAGCCAAATCATTCTCGCTCACGATTGCATCGGTGTGATGCGAGCCGTGATCCTGGATGTGCGCGATTGCGCCGTCGACGCCGTCGACCACCTTGGCTGCGATGATCGCGTCGAGATATTCGGTGTCCCAATCGTCTTCGCTGGCAGGTTTTACGCGCGCGTCGGTCTTCTGCACGGCGTCGTCGCCGCGCACCTCGCAGCCGGCCTCGAGCAGCATCTCGACCAGCGGCTTCAGGCTCTTCGCAGCCGCGGCGCGATCGACCAGCAGCGTTTCGGCGGCGCCGCAGACGCCGGTGCGGCGCATCTTGGCATTGAGGACGATCGACTTCGCCATGGTGAGATCGGCGCTGCCATCGATGTAAACGTGATTGACGCCTTCAAGATGCGCGAACACCGGCACGCGCGCTTCCTGCTCGACGCGCGCGACGAGGCTCTTGCCGCCGCGCGGCACAATGACGTCGACGGCGCCGTTGAGGCCCGACAGCATCATGCCGACCGCCGCGCGGTCGCGCGTCGGCACCAGCGTGATCGCAGCTTCGGGCAGGCCCGCTTCACGCAGGCCCTGCACCAGGCATTCATGGATGGCACGGCAGGAGCGGAAACTGTCGGAGCCGCCACGCAGGATCACGGCATTGCCGGACTTGAGGCACAGGACGCCCGCGTCCGCGGCAACGTTCGGCCGGCTCTCGAAAATCACGCCGACGACACCGAGCGGCACGCGCACGCGCTCGATGGTCATGCCGTTCGGCCGCTGCCAGCTCTCGGTGACGATGCCGACGGGATCGGCGATACCGCGCACGACCGCGATGCCTTCGGCCATGCCTTCGACACGCGCCGGCGTCAGCGTCAGGCGGTCGATGAAGGAGGAGGTGGCGTTGCCGGAGGCGCGCGCCTCGGCGACGTCCTCGGCATTGGCGGCGAGAATCGCTGCAGCATTGCTGCGGATCGCCCGCTCCATGGCCTCCAGCGCCCGGTTCTTCTGCTCCGGCGGCGCCAGCGCCAGCACGCGCGCGGCGGCGCGGGCTTTGGCTGCGAGATCGGACATCAGCGCCTGAAGATCGGCATTGCCGTCAACGGCTTTGAGGGGGGCGGCCATCGGGAATTCAACCTTCTGCTAAGGCAGTGTCCTAGCACGGAAATCCCGCTTTTGCGAAGGGTCGGGCGGGTATGGCAGGGCTTCGGTCGGTGGGTTCGGGCTCGGCCACTGGCCCAGCCCGACGTCATGGCCGGGCCTGACGCGGCCATCCACGTCTTTGCTGGCCCCGAAAGAACGTGGATGCCCGGGACAAGCCCGGGCATGACGGCAAGGCCCTTATCCCCCCACCACCAGATCGTCGCGGTGGATCATCTCTGACCGCCCGCTGCTGCCGAGGATGGTCATCACGTCCGGCGACGAGCGGCCCTTGATCCGCTCGGCGACCTCGGCGTCATAGGCGATCAGGCCGCGGCCGACCTCGCTGGCGTCGGGGCCGCGGACGATCACGGCGTCGCCGCGGGCGAACTGGCCCTCGACCTTGATCACGCCGGCCGGCAGCAGGCTGGCGCCGGCGCGCAGCGCCGTCACCGCACCGGCGTCGATGGTCAGCGTGCCCTTCGGCTCCAGCGTGCCCGCGATCCAGCGTTTTCGCGAGGTGATGGGATTGGCAGGCGTCAGGAACCAGGTGCAGCGGCCGCCATTGGCGATCGACTGCAGCGGATGCTCGATCTTGCCGGACGCAATCAGCATGTGCGTGCCGCCGGTGGTGGCGATCTTGGCCGCCTCGACCTTGGTGCGCATGCCGCCGCGCGACAGCTCGGACTCGGCATCTCCGGCCACCGCCTCGATCTCGGAGGAGATGCTGTCGACGACAGGAATGAGCTTGGCGTTGGGATTGTTCTTCGGCGGGGCGTCGTAGAGCCCGTCGATGTCGGACAGCAGCACCAGCAGATCGGCGCTCGCCATGGTGGCGACGCGCGCGGCGAGGCGGTCATTGTCGCCGTAGCGGATCTCGTTGGTCGCGACAGTGTCGTTCTCGTTGATGACGGGGATCGCGCGCCATTCCAGAAGCTTGCCGATGGTGGAGCGGGCGTTGAGATAACGGCGGCGCTCTTCGGTATCCTGCAGCGTCACCAGAATCTGTCCGGCGCCAATGCCATGCGCGCCAAGCACCTCCGACCAGATTCGCGCCAGCGCGATCTGGCCGACGGCGGCGGCAGCCTGGCTCTCCTCCAGCTTCAGCGGCCCGCGCGGCAGTTTGAGCCGGCTGCGGCCGAGTGCGATCGAGCCCGAGGACACCACGAGGACGTCGCGCCCCTCCTGGTGCAGCTTGGCCATGTCGTCGGCGAGTGCGGCGAGCCACGATGCCCGCACCTCGCCCCGGTCGGAATCGACCAGCAGTGCGGAGCCGACCTTGACGACGATGCGGCGGAATTGACTGAGCTCGGGGCTGGCCATGTCTGTAGGTGCTGGCGCGTGTGACGAATTGCTCTGGAAACGGCGGCGCGGAGAACGGCGCCGGTTGAGGCCTGCTTTTGCAGCAGGACGATGGCCGGCGCAAGGCGGGCGGGATCGTAAACGGCGAAGGTCGGCCTTGTCTTGCCGGCCAGCCCGGTTCTAATGCCGCCAACCAATAGCGGGCTGGACGAGGAAACCAATGGATCGCCGCAAATTCATGGCCGGATGTCTCGGGTTGCCGCTGCTGTCGCAGGTGGTTGGGGCAAAAGCGCAGGCCGGGCTGAGCAAGGTCATCTTCCCGTTCGCGGCGGGGGCGGGCGGCGACACGCTGTGTCGGCTGATCGCGCAGGAGATCGCGCCGGTGCTGCAACGGACCATCGTGGTCGAGAACCGTACCGGCGGTGACGGTCTGATCGGTATCAAGGCGGTGAAAGGTGCAAGCCCCGACGGCAGCATGGTGCTGGTGACGACGGGGCCGACCATGTATCTGCTGCCGATGGTGGAGACGGCACCGAGCTTCGACACGGCGAAGGATTTCATGCCGGTGTCCCTGCTTGCGCGGTTCGAGTTCGCCGTCGTGATCGGTCCGGGGATCGATGCCTCGGATTTCAAGGGATTCGTCGCGTGGCTGAAGGCACATCCCGACAAGACGTCGTTCGGGGTGCCGAGCAACGGCACCATTCCGCATTTCATGGGCTCCAAGCTCGAGAAGGATCTCGGCATTCCGCTGACGCGCGTGCCGTATCGTGGCAGCGCGCCGATCCTCAACGACATCATCGGCGGCCACATTTCGTTTGGAATCACCACGCTAGCGGATGCGCTGCCGCAGCATCGCGCCAAGGGCGTGAAGATCCTTGCGGTCTCGAGCGCGGAGCGGTCGCCGTTCGCGCCCGACGTTCCGACGCTGAAGGAGAGCGGCATCGATCTCGTTGCGGATGCCTGGTACGGCATGTGGCTCCCCGCCGGCAGTCCGCCGGAGTTTGCAAGCAAGCTCGGCGCGGCCGCAAGCGCAGCGCTTGCCAAGCCCGAGGTGAGGGAGAAACTGACGGCGATCGGCCTGATCCCGGTCGGCAGCACCGCGGATGGACTGACCCGGGAGCTCGCAGCGAACACGGCGTTCTGGCAGCCGATCGTGAAGGCGACGGGGTACAAGATCGAGAATTAGGCTCGGCTCGTGCCAAACACTCCGTCGTCATGCCCGGGCTTGTCCCGGGCATCCACGTCTTGCGTCAGGCTCGGCTACGCGTGGATGGCCGGGTCAAGCCCGGCCATGACGAGTTGAGAGAGCTTTGCTCCCTCACTTATAACTTCGCGCGCTGTGCGATGCCGTCCTTGATCGACGCAAGCTCGGCCTCATCCCAGACGCCGATCAGAATCCCGCCCTTCACCTGGAGCTGGCTGTCGGCATAGTTCGCGATCTTCTCGCGCGGCGTGGTGATGTGGTCGTTGGGATGCAGCGCCCAGTCGAACAGCTCGGCCTGCAACCGCGCGATGACGCCGGCACACTCCGGATCGTCGCCGCGATCCAAGAACTCGTCCGGATCGGTTTCGAGGTCGTACAGCATCGGGCGGAAGCCGGAGGCGTGGATGTATTTCCAGCGGCCGTCGAACACCATGAACAGCCGGCAGCGCTCGATCGGCTGGTTCAGCTTCAGCCGCAC
Source organism: Bradyrhizobium sp. S3.12.5 (assembly GCF_040548225.1). Taxonomy (NCBI): domain Bacteria; kingdom Pseudomonadati; phylum Pseudomonadota; class Alphaproteobacteria; order Hyphomicrobiales; family Nitrobacteraceae; genus Bradyrhizobium; species Bradyrhizobium sp. S3.12.5. The sequence goes on along the minus strand of NZ_JBEPRF010000024.1, from coordinate 24,783 downwards.
ATCCTGCATGGCGTAGTCATATTCGGAGAACGCCACCTTGCGCCAGTCGCCCGGTGTCGGGCCGCGCAGCAGCGGCAGCAGCGAACGTCCTTCGAGGATGTGTCCTGGCACCTTGCCGCCGAAATAATCGACGAAGGTCGGCGCGAGATCGATGCCCTCCACCAGCGCATCGCAGCGTGTGCCGCGCGTGGCGTCGGCCTCCTTCGATGGGTCGATGATGATCAGCGGGATCTTTGCCGATTGCTCGTGGAACAGATCCTTCTCGCCCATCCAGTGATCGCCGAGATAATCGCCGTGATCGGAGGTGAACACGATCATGGTTGTTTCCGTGAGGCCGCGTTCCTCCAGGAACTTCATCAGCACGCCCATCTGGTCGTCGATCTGGGTGATCAGGCCCATATAGGTCGGGATCACCTTCTCGCGGGCATCGTCGCGCGCCATGTTGCGGGAATAGCGCATGTCCATATAGGCGCCGAACACCGGATGCGGATTTTGCCGCTCGCGCTCGGAGCGGATCGCCGGGATCATGTCATCGGTCGAATACATGCTCGCATAGGGCTCTGGCGCGATGTAGGGCCAGTGCGGCTTGATGTAGGACAGATGCAGGCACCACGGCCGGCCGTCGGTCTCGGCCTCGCCGATGAAGTCCATCGCGCGGCGCGTCATGTAGGGCGTCTCGGAATGCTCGTCCGGCACGCGCGCGGCCTTGTCGGCGTGCACCAGCAGCCAGCCGTTCTGCAACGAGCCGTCTTCGGCTGCGCCTGAATTGGCCCAATGCTCCCACGGGTTGGTGGCTTCAAAACCCTGGCTGCGCAGATACGCGTCGTATTTCGGGCGTGGCCGGCCCGTCGGGTGCAGGCCGTCGTCACGCTCATAAGGCTCGAAGCCGCACTCGGCGACGTGCACGCCGATCATCGATTCCGGCGGGATGCCGAGCGCCTTCATGCCTTCGAGGTCGGGTGCCATGTGAGTCTTGCCGACCAGCACGTTGCGCACGCCGATTTTCTTGAGGTGATCGCCGAGCGTGGGCTCACCGACGCGCAGCGGCCAGCCGTTCCAGTGCGAGCCGTGCGAGCGCATGTAGCGGCCGGTGTAGAACGACATTCGCGACGGGCCGCAGATCGGCGACTGCACATAGGCTTTGCTGAACAACACGCCACGCTTGGCCAAGGCGTCGATGTTCGGCGTTTTCAGCGCGGGGTGGCCGGTGCAGCCGAGATAATCATAGCGAAGCTGGTCGCACATGATCCAGAGAACGTTTTTTGCGCGCGGCATGCGTCAGCCCCGGTCGTTTCTTGATTGTTCGATGCTGCGCTATCGCGCTAGCGAAGACAAGCGGGCGGCCCTTACGCCGACCACGGCTCCGCTTCGGCCGCGCTCTTCGCCTTGGCCGACACCGGGGCCTCGCCGATCACATCGACGAGTGCGCGGAGCGCTTCCTTGACACCGTCGCCGGTGATCCCTGAGAGCAGCAGCGGCGTCTTCTTGGCGGCGCGCTTCAGCCGTTCCTTCTGCTTCTTCAGCTCGTCCGGCTCGACCGCGTCGATCTTGTTCAGCGCGACGATCTCGATCTTGTCGGTGAGCAGCCCGCCATAGGCGTCGAGCTCCTTGCGCACCGTCTTGTAGGCCTTGCCGGCATGCTCGCAGGTGGCGTCGATCAGATGCAGCAGCACGCGGCAGCGCTCGACGTGGCCGAGGAAGCGGTCGCCGAGGCCGGTGCCTTCGTGCGCGCCTTCGATCAGGCCGGGAATGTCGGCGAGCACGAATTCGCGGCCGTCGGCGTTCACGACGCCAAGCTGCGGATGCAGCGTGGTGAAGGGATAGTCGGCGATCTTCGGCTTGGCTGCGCTGACCTTGGAGAGGAAGGTCGACTTGCCGGCATTGGGCATGCCGACCAGACCGGCATCGGCGATCAGCTTCAGCCGCAGCCAGATCCAGCGCTCTTCGCCGGGCTGGCCGGGATTGGCGTTGCGCGGCGCGCGGTTGGTCGAGGACTTGAAATGCGCGTTGCCGAAGCCGCCATTGCCGCCCTCGGCGAGCACGAATTTCTCGCCGAGATTGGTGAAGTCGTGGATCAGCGTCTCGCGATCTTCGTCGAAGATCTGCGTGCCCATGGGAACCCTGAGCACGATCGCCTTGCCGTTGGCGCCGTGGCGGTCCGAGCCTGCGCCGTTCTCGCCCTTCTGGGCCTTGAAATGCTGCTGGTAGCGGTAATCGATCAGCGTGTTGAGGCCGTCGGCGACTTCGAGGACGACACTGCCGCCGCGGCCGCCATTGCCGCCGGACGGGCCACCGAATTCGATGAACTTCTCGCGGCGGAACGCCACGCAGCCGTTGCCGCCGTCACCGGAGCGGATATAGACCTTTGCTTCGTCGAGGAATTTCATGGGCCATAGGTAGGCCAGCCGGTCCCGCGCGGCAACCCGGAGTTACCCGCAAATCGGCCGAATTTCGGCGATTTTCGCCCCGTGCTTAACCAACCGGCCGGCGGCGGATCAGGGAGTGCGACAATCCGTTCAATTTGAGGTGGCGGGCTTGTCCCCGTCGCCCACGCCATTAAAACAGCCCCAAGCGACACCACGTGCCGATTCCTGATGCTCTCTCCCCCGAGTTCTCGAAGCAAACTCGTCAATGCCCTTCTTCAAGAATCTCTCCGCCTATGACGACCGCTCGGCGCGGCTGGCCGGCATCGCCCTCATGGTGCTGTCGATCTTCATGTTCTCGTTCGGCGACGCCATGGGCAAGTTCCTGGTCGGGACGTATTCGGTGGGGCAGCTGCTGTTCCTGCGCGCCTGCGCGGCGCTGCTGCTGCTGTCGCCGCTGATCTGGCGGCAGCGTCATCAGTTCCTGCAGCTGGAGCGGCCGCGCCTGCAGCTGTTTCGCGTGGTGCTGTCGACGCTGGAGGTCGCGGCGTTCTTCCTCGCCACCGTCTATCTGCCGCTCGCCGACGTCATCACCTATTATCTTGCCGGCCCCATCTTCGTCACCGCGATGTCGGCGATCTTTCTGGGCGAGAAGGTCGGCTGGCGGCGCTGGACCGCGATCCTGATCGGCTTTTGCGGCGTGCTGATTGCGCTGCGGCCGTCGGCGCAGACCGTGAGCCTGCCCGCGCTGATCGCGCTCGGCGGCAGCCTGTCGTTTGCAACCCTGATGCTGATCACCCGCAGCCTGCGCAAGACGCCCGACATCGTGATGGCGTCCTCGCAGTTCATCGGGACATTTTCGCTGGGCGCGGTGCTGTCGGCCTTCCACTGGGTGCCGCCGACGCCGGGCAGCCTCGTGTTCTTCGCGCTGGCCGGATGCATATCGGTCACCGCACTGTTCTGCGTCAACCGCTCGCTGAAGCTCGCGCCGGCGAGCGTGGTGGTGCCCTACCAATATTCGATGATCGTCTGGGCGGTGATCTTCGGCTTCGTCGTGTTCGGCGACGTCCCGTCAGTCGCCACCATCGTCGGCGCCGCGATCATCATCGGCGCTGGCTTCTACATCTATCTGCGTGAGCGCGATCTCGGCCGCGCCGGCGGAGATGTTACTCCGCCGGCGTAGTCCCTTACCCTCCAGGGGAGGGTAAGCGCGCCCTACCTCATCCGCCGCGCGCTGCTCCAGCTTTTCAGCGACGACCACACCCCGCGCGAGAGGCGGAAGCAGTCGACCGGCGTGGAGGAGCCCAACGCCAGGAAACGATGCAATTGCACGCCGCTCCACTGGAAGCCGCACTTCTCCAGCACGTTGCGCGAGGCCGGGTTGGTGACGCGCGCACCCGAATAGAGCTGATCGTCCTCGAACTCCTCGAAGAAGAAGTCGATGGCGCCGCGCGCGGCCTCGGTGGCAAAGCCCCGGCCCCAATGCTCGACGCCGAGCCAGTAGCCGAGCTCGGCATTGTCGGGCGTGGAGCGGTCGATACCGACCATGCCGACCGGCGTGGTGTCGTACTCGATCAGGAACACGGTCTCGCTGCCGAGTGCGGCGGTGGCGCGGACGAATGCGACGGCGTCGTCCTGCGAATAGGGATGCGGGAGGCGGCGGGTGTTTTCCGCGACGCGGCGGTCGTTGGCGAGGCGGGCGATGGTCCTGACGTCGGCGAGTGTCGGCCGCCGCAAGGTCAGCCGTTCGGTGGCGACGACACCAGGTCTCGCCTCCCGCAAGGTCACGCTCGAGAAATCCTGCAACATGTCCGGCTCCGTCAAAGTCACTAAGTGGAAAGTGAGCTCGTCAAACGAAAAGGGGGAGGCCGGTTTCCCTGCCTCCCCCCGGAGCCTTCGATCTCTATGATCTCTGGAACTCCGCCGGTTCGGTCAAGGACCCGGCGGACTCCAAATGAGATCCACCGTCTATTCAGCAGCCTCTGCGAGCGGGAGTACCGCTACGAAGGTGCGGCCGTTGGCTTTGGCCTGGAATTCAACGCGACCCTCGATCTTGGCGAACAGGGTGTGGTCCGTGCCCATGCCGACATTAAGGCCTGGATGCCAGGTGGTGCCGCGCTGACGCGCGATGATGTTGCCGGGAATCACGTGCTCCCCGCCGAACACCTTGACGCCGAGGCGCTTACCCTTTGAATCGCGACCGTTGCGCGATGAACCGCCTGCTTTTTTGTGAGCCATGGCTCGTCTCCGAAATCCTGCGTATGTCTAGGTCAATTCCTTGACGGAATCATTTCAAAATCTCTCGCGCATCAATTCGTGAATTGGCGTGATCGATTTTATGCGGCGTCGGCTTCCTTGTCGGCTTCCTTCGCCACCTTTTCCCGCTTCGGACGCGGGCCCTTGGTGGGCTTGGCGCCGTCCGTCAGGATCTCGGAGATGCGGAGAACCGTGATCTCGTCGCGATAGCCACGCTTGCGGCGCGAATTCTTGCGGCGGCGCTTCTTGAACGCGATGACCTTCGGCCCGCGCTTGTGGTCGAGCACCTCGACGGCCACGGTCGCACCGGCCACCGTGGGCAGACCCAGCACCGGCGTGTCGCCGCCGACCATAAGAACTTCGCTCAGCTGCACGATCGTGCCGACTTCGCCTTCGATCTTGCCTACTTCCAGGACATCATCCGGAACGACGCGGTACTGCCGGCCGCCGGTTTTGATGACTGCGAACATCGTTGTTTTCCTTCGTGTTCAATCCCGGCCTCGCGACATCTTGTCGGGGCCGGCTTTTTGTCAGTCGCTATGGGTTTATGCGCGTTTTGTGCGGGCGGGAGTTATCCCTTTGAAAACCCACGCAAAAACAGGCGGCGCGAGAAACGCCCCGCGCCGGTTGTGGGACTTATAGCCGCCATCCCAAGAGAGTCAAGGAAAAGCAGGTGAAAAGGCCCAGGATTGGAAGGATTTGGGGGCCTTCCGCCTCCCGTCCGAATCTGCCGCCGGCCCTGCAACCAACGGGTTCCCGCGCCGTTGTCTCCGCGAATTCGGACACGGGCAAGGGCTTTCCATGGCAACGGACGAATTGGTCGCGACCACGGGCATCGCGCAGCACGGCGCGGTCCGGCTGCCGTCGGTCGATATCGACAGCCTCAACGTCGAACTGAAGGACGAGGACGGCTTCCTCGGCGACCGCGCCAGCAAGGGCGCGTTCCGGGAGATGCTCGACCGCTGGCGCAAGCCGCTGCGCAAATCCGGCGAAGATCCCTTCGGCGACGAGCCCTCGGACCAGATCAGCAAGAAGACCCTGGATGCGATCCTGGTCGGCGACGACACCGAGGCGTCTGCGATCGTGCACAGCGCGATCGAGGAATTCGCCCAGGAGCTCGCCTATGTCACGCGGCGCTTCCTCAAGACCAAGGCCTGGGCCAGGACCGAGCGCATCGTGGTCGGCGGCGGTTTTCGCGACTCCCGGCTCGGCGAGCTCGCGATCGCGCGCACGGAAATCATCCTGAAATCCGAGGATTTCAAGATCGACGTGATGCCGATCCGCGCTCATCCCGACGAGGCCGGCATGATCGGCGCGCTGCATCTGGCGCCATCCTGGATTCTCGAGGCGCATGACAGCATCCTCGCGGTCGATATCGGCGGCACCAACATCCGCTGCGGCCTGGTGGAGACCGGCTGGAAGAAGGCCAGGGACCTGTCGAAGGCCAAGGTCGCGAAGTCCGAGCTGTGGCGTCACGCCGACGACGAGCCGACGCGCGAAGGCGCGGTGAAGCGACTCGCGAAAATGCTGAAAGGGCTGATCACCGATGCCGAGACAGACGGCTTCAAGCTCGCGCCCTTCATCGGCATCGCCTGTCCCGGCGTGATCAACCCGGACGGCTCGATCGAGAAGGGCGCGCAGAACCTGCCGGGCAATTGGGAGAGCAGCAAGTTCAACCTGCCGGCGAGCTTGATCGAAGCCATTCCGCAGATCGGCGAGCACGACACCGCGATCCTGATGCACAATGACGGCGTGGTTCAGGGTCTCTCGGAGGTGCCGTTCATGCAGGATGTCGATCGCTGGGGCGTGCTCACCATCGGCACCGGCCTTGGCAACGCGCGCTTTACCAACCGCCACAAGGACGGCGGCAACGGCAAGGACAAGGACCGGGATACTACCGAGAACGGCAAGAAAAAGGCCAAGCAAAACAACAAGAACGACCAGAAGGCCGACAAGGAGTAACCTTGACTGGTTAGGTTAAGGGACGGATTGCGTTGCGGCGGAGCATCTGCACGCTAGGGTCGAATCGTCGCCTCACGCAGGCCTGCGAAGCCGCCCTTCCTGGCCAGCATTTCGATGAGCGGCACGGGACCGCCAGTGTTTACCGCGTCTGGCGGTCCCACCCGTTCTCTAAGAGCATGATCGGATCGGACCGGACTCGCGGCCGAACGATTTCCCAGTGGCCATCCTTCGAGACGCCCGCCGTTGGCGGGCCCTCAGGATGAGGACCAGGTGTGAGGCAGCAGTTTCAACGGGCACCGATGCCGCTTAGCCTCATCCTGAGGAGACCGCGAAGCGGTCGTCTCGAAGGACGAGGCGCGCACTCAGCTCGTACAAAATGCCGTATGCGATCGCCCGTTCGACCAGCCCCCGCTTCAGCTGCCCCTGCCCTTCAACTCCACCCGATCCGCTGAAAGAACCCCGCGATTTCCGCCGCCGCGCGATCCGGGTCCTCGCGATGCGGAAAGTGTCCGACGCCCGGAAACATCGCCAGATCGAGCTCGGCAAACGTCTCTCCCAGCCGGTCGGTCCATTCATAGGGAAACAGCGGATCGTGCTCGGCCCAGCGCACGCAGGTCGGAACGTCGATCGGCGGCAGCTGCGGGGCTTCGCCCTTCATCATCGCGATGCGGCCGGCATGCGACGCCCGATAATGCGCAAAGCCGCCGGCGAGATTGCCGTCCTTGAAAAAATTGTCGCCGAAATCATCGAGCACGTCGTCGAACGCGTCCTTGCGATGGGCCCAACCTTTAAGGAAGTGCGCGATATAGAGCCGGCAGCTCTCGCGGCTCGCGCCGACGAGCCGAGGTGCCATCTCCATCTGGTGGAAAGATTGATACCAGATGTGGTTGAGCCTATCGGGCGCGGCCATCCGCGGCCCGATGCCGGGATAGACGAAATCGAACAGGAACAGCCCGGCCAGCCGCTGCGGCGCCTGGCGGCCGAGCTGCTGCATCACCGCGCCGCCGACATCATGGCCGACCACGCCGAATCGCGCGATGCCGAGCCCGTCCATCAGCGCCTGCATGTCGGCCGCATGGCCGTCCGGCCCGTAAGGGCTATCAGGCTTGTCGCTGTCGCCGAAGCCGCGCAGATCGGGCACGATCAGCATGAAACGGTCCGAAAGCCTTGAGATCACCGGCTCCCAGGTCAGCCAGAATTCCGGCCAACCATGCAGCAAAAGCAGCGGTTTGCCCGTCCCGGCGCGAACCAGATGGAATTTGGCGCCATTGGCGGAGATCGTCAGGTGCTCCATGGCAGTTCCTCCCGGGACAACAGCGTTTTCAAGCGAAGTGGACGCCGGTTCGCGGTCCAAGAAAACGCGTCAAGCAAGAATTGAGCTGGTGCGGAGCTGAAAGAGGCAGCGGATTTTCCCCTTTCGCGCCTTGTCTGGCCCGCCATCCTCGCCTATTAACGCCCTCAACCACAGGGGCCCTGCTCCTACCATGGCGCCTTCAGGAGAGGTGGCAGAGTGGTTGAATGCACCGCACTCGAAATGCGGCATAGGTGCAAGCCTATCGGGGGTTCGAATCCCTCCCTCTCCGCCAATTCAAGAAACCCGCCCCGCTAGCACCGTCCGTACCGTCGCCACGAACGCCTGCGCCGCCGGCGACAGCGATCGGCCTTGCCGCTGCAGCAGCGACACCGGTCGCGTGATGGCCGGCCGCACCAGAGGCCTTGCGATCAGGGTCGGAAACTGATCGGCCGGCAGCATCGTGGCGGGAAGAATGGCAAGTCCCAGCCCCTGAGCCGTCATGGCGAGCGCGGTGTTGATCAGCGCGACTTCATGGGTGGGCGTGAGCCGCTTGCCCTGCGCGCTCAGCGCCAGATCGATTTGCATGCGGATGCGCGTCTCGCGCCGCATCGCGATTGTCGGCCGCTCGGCCAACTCGTCCCATGTCAGCGACGGCTGCGCGGCGAAGTCGGCTGTGCGCCGGCCGATCGCACTCAGCCTGCCGCGGGTCAGGGTCTCGATCGTCATCTCAGGCAATTCACCTTCCACGCTGCCGATCGCGAATTCCGCGTCCGTCGACATCATGCGTGGAACGAGATCGTCGGCCGCCATGTCGCGCATGTCGATCTCGATGTCAGGAAAGCCTGCGCGGAATTTTGCCAGCACCGGCGGCAGCAGCGCCGAGGCCGCGCCGGCCGACGCCAGAAACGCAACGCGGCCGGCGCGCGCCTGCGCGAGGTCGCGCATGCGTCGTGACAGGCCGAGCGCATCGCTCAGCATCCGTTCGGCGGATTGATAGGCCTCGTCGGCCGCCGGCGTCGGCTGCACGGAGCGCGTGGAGCGGTCAAACAACCTGACGCCGAGCTGGACCTCGAGCTGCTGGATCAGGAGGCTTGCGGCGGATTGCGTGATTCCCAGCTCGCGCGCCGCCCGCGTGATGCTGCGCGTACGATACACGCCGGTAAAGGCCCGCAGCTGCCGCAGGGTGACGTTCATAGGCAAAGCTCATGAATTGATGAGTTCTTTCCGGCTAATCTTATAACCGAGCCTGCAATAAAATGCATGCTGCGCAAGCGGCAAAGTTCGCGGCCTTGGGATGGAGACAGACCGTGAGGACACAGGTCCTGATCGTGGGTGCCGGCCCGGTCGGATTGACCGCGGCGATGGATCTGGCCTCGCGCGGCATCGACGTCGTCGTCGCCGAGATCCGCCATGCCGGTGATCCGCCCAACGTCAAATGCAATCACGTGTCGGCGCGCTCGATGGAAGTGTTCCGGAGGCTCGGCGTGGCGACAAAGCTGCGCGATGCGGGCCTGCCCGCGGACTTCCCGAACGATTGCTCCTACCGGACCACGGCGACCGGCATCGAGCTCTGCCGTATCGACATTCCTTCCCGCGCGCGCCGCTACAGCGCGACCGGCGGCCCCGACACCTGGTGGCCGACGCCGGAGCCGCCGCACCGGATCAATCAAGTCTATCTCGAGCCGATCCTGTTCAGCCACGCCGCCGCCCAGGCGGGCATCACTATTCTGGCGCGCACGGAAATCACTGAGATCGAGCAGGACGATGACCACGCGGTTGCGCGTGCGCGCAATCTCGACAGCGGAGAGACGCTTCGAATCGAAGCCAGTTTTATCATCGGGTGCGACGGCAGCCGCTCGTTGGTTCGCAAAGCGATTGGAGCAAGCCTGTCCGGAACGCCGGTGATTCAGCGCGTACAATCGACCTTTATCGAAGCGCCGCAACTGAAGGAGTTGATGGGGGCGCACAAGCCGGCCTGGATGGTGCTGTCGCTCAACCCGCGACGCTCGGGCACGACGGTGGCGATCGACGGTCACGACCGCTGGCTGATCCACAACCACCTCAGGCCCGACGAGCCCGAGTTCGACTCGGTCGATCGCGACTGGTCGATCCGCGCCATTCTCGGCGTCGACGAGCGTTTCGAATACAAGATTGTCAGCAAGGAAGACTGGGTCGGGCGCCGGCTGGTGGCCAATCGCTTCCGCGACCGCAGGGTATTCATCTGCGGCGACGCCGCGCATCTGTGGATGCCCTATGCGGGCTATGGCATGAACGCCGGCATCGCCGACGCCGTCGATCTCTGCTGGCAATTGGCGGCGCATCTGAACGGCTGGGCGTCCGCTGCGATGCTCGACGCCTACGAGGCAGAGCGCCAGCCCATCACCGACCAGGTGTCGCGCTTTGCGATGGACCACGCGATGAAGATGATGGCGCAGCGCGGCGGCGTATCGGCGGAGATCGAGGACGACACGCCGCGGGGCCACGCGGCGCGCGCGGCACTGGCCAAAGCAGCCTATGATCTCAACGTGCAGCAATATTGCTGCGCCGGATTGAACTTCGGCTATTACTACGACACCTCGCCGATCATCGCTTATGATGGCGAGACCCCGCCGGTTTACGCGATGGGCAGCTTCACCCCCTCCACCGTGCCGGGCGCACGCGCGCCGCACGTTTTCCTGCGCGACGGGCGATCACTCTACGACGCATTCGGTACGGGCTACAATCTCTTGCGGTTCGATCCGGCGATCGATGTGGCACGATTGCAGTCCGCCGCAGAAGCGCGTGGCGTTCCGCTCACACTGATCGACATCGCGCCGGACGAGGCCAACGGCGCCTATGCCGAGAAGCTCGTGCTGGTGCGGCCCGACCAGCACATCGCCTGGCGCGGGCAGGCGACGCCTGAAGATCCACAAGCATTGTTGGCGCGTCTCACCGGCGTGGCGGCGTAAGCAATTCATAAAAGAGACCAGGGAGGAGAGCGTGTTTCACGTTGCAAGGCGCCGCATTCTGGCCGTGCTGTCGGGTGCGGTTCTCGCCGCGTTGCCGCTACAGGCAGTCGACGCGGCCTATCCGGAGCAGTTGATCAAGATCATCGTGACCTTCCCGCCCGGCGGCAGTGCCGACACCGTCATCCGCGCGCTCGAGCCGCTCGTCACCGCCGAGCTCAGGCAGAGCCTGGTGATCGAGAATCGCGCCGGGGCCGGGGGCAATATCGGCATGGCGGCTGTCGCGCAGGCCAAGCCCGACGGCTACACGCTCGGCGTCGCGCCGGCGGGCGCGCTGACGGTGAATCCGCACCTCAATTCGTCGATGCCGTTCGATCCGAAGGATCTCGCGCCGATCACGCTGCTTGCGGAAATTCCGTTCGTGCTGGTCTCGTCGGCCGACATTCCCGCGCACAACGTTGCGGAGGCGACCGCACTCGCCAAGGCGAAGCCCGGCGCGCTGTCGATCGGCCATGGCGGCAATTCGACGGCGATGCATTTGACGGCCGCGCTATTCACGCAGAAGACCGGGATCGACATGGAGCTGGTCCCGTATCGCGGCACGGCGCCGGCGTCGGTCGACGTTCTCGCAGGCCATGTGCCCTTCGCGGTGCTGGACATTCCTGCGTCGATGCAATTGATTCTCGACGGCAAGCTCAACGCAATCGGCGTATCTTCGGCACGCCGTGTTCCGTCCCTGCCCGACGTGCCGACGCTCGCCGAGAGCGGCATTGCGGGCTTCGAATCCGTCGGCTGGTTCGGGCTGGTCGCTCCTTCAGGCACGCCTCCGGACATCGTCGTCAGACTGAATGAGGCCTTCGTAAAAGCCCTGAAGGACCCATCGGTGGCCGGGAGGATCCAGACCCTCGGCGCAGAGCCCGCCCCGACGTCCCCGGAAGAGTTTGGCCGCTTCATTCAGAGCGAAAGCGCGAAATGGGGCAAGCTGATCAGCGAGGCCGGCATCAAGGCGAACTAGCGCTGCCGTTTCGAGTTACGTTGACAATGCACAAAATTGCGCGGCGCGCCCGACCATGAGCGCGCCTGAACTAGGTAGCGTGTCACACGAACTGGAAGCGCCGCCCAGCCGCGTCCGCTTCGATGAGCTCAACAGCGTCAGTGCCGATCAGGCGCTTTGCAATGATGACATCGTGCTCCTGTTTTGCCCGACGTGTCAAACGCCGCGCGAGGTCATCCGAAGTCGCCGACGCTGCGGTCGCCATTTATCTCTGCCGACCTCCGAAAGCGTGATTGGAGACCTGGCGGCAGTGTCGCCAACAACTAGCTACAGTGTCGATTCCGACCCACCTCCACCCGGCGTGCGCCGCTCTCCAAATTTTACCCACCGCATCAGATGCTTCGCCGGCTGCAGCGCGCCTCGCGCCGGCAGCCGCCGTCTACTGTGCATGGGGTTGTTTTCGACTTTTTTGTTGTCAGGCTGGGGAACACCCCCTGCGCGATGCTACGTTGAACCTGCCGCCGGCGCGATTCGACCAACATCCCGCGGCCGGCAGGGAGCCAGCCGCAGGCCAGCCGTCAGGTGATCCACCACGATGTTCGACAAGACCTACCGGCAGCGCCTCGAAGCTGATCTTGCGCAATGGGAAGCCGATGGCGTGATTGCGCCGGCGGCTGCCGCCTCCATTCGTCATGCGCTGCCGCCGCTTTCGCCGGGCATCAACATCGCGGTGATCGTTGCCATCGTCGGCGGCCTGTTGATTGCGGCCGCATTCCTTGCCTTCGTCGCGGCGCACTGGACCGAGATCGCGCGGCTGTTGCGGTTCGCGATCCTGCTTGCCGGCATGGTCGTCGCCGGCGGCCTCGGGGCGTGGTTCGCGGCGAGCGGCCGCATTGTTCTCGCCGACCTCTGCGCGAGCATCGGCGCGATCATCTTCGGCGCAGGCATCGCGCTGGTCGGCCAGATGTATCATCTCGGCGACGATTTTGCCGGCGGCATGCTGTTGTGGTCGATCGGCGCATTTGCCGCGGCACTGCTGACCGGCTCGCGCGGCGCGCTTGCGGTCGGGCTCGCGGCCGCCTGCATCTGGACCTGCATGCGCGTCTATGATGCACCGGACGCCCTCCATCTTCAATTCGCGGTGGTCTGGCTGATCGCCGCCGCGCTCGCGCTCGCATGGAATTCCCGCGTCGCTGCCCATCTCGTCGCGATTGCGGTGCTGCCGTGGTGGATCGCGACGTCGCTGCGCTTCGACTTCGAAGGTGTCCAGCCGTCCTTCGTGCTGGCGAACGGTGCGGCCCTGCTGTTCGGCGCCGGGCTCGCCATCGCCGCCGTGCCGTCGCCGCGGGCGCGCGGGCTTGGATCCGTCCTGGCGATCTATGGCGCGTTCGCGCTGGCCGTCGTCGCCTTCCTGGAGGTGACAACGGTCGACGATCTCTTCCGCCTTCGGACAAGCACGACCGCGGCCCAACCATCGTGGGCGATCATGTGCGGCGTCCCGGGTGTGGTGCTCGCGCTCGCGTCCGCCGGCGTTACCAGGCGTCTCGGCGAAATCCTCGCGGCATGCGCGATCGCCCTCGTGCTGATCGCCGCGCCGGTCTGGCCCGCATCCGCGGCCGGCGAGCCCTGGTTTGCTTATGCCGCGCTGCTCTGCGCCATGCTGTGCCTCGTCGTCTCCGGCGTGCTCGACGATGTGCGTCCACGGATCGTCGCCGGCTGGCTCGGCATCGCCGGCGTCATCGCCGCGATCACCTGGGCGGTGAAGGGCTCGCTGCTGCGCCGCTCGGCCTTCCTGGCGGTGGCCGGCGTCGTTGCCGTCGTCTTTGCAACCGCACTCAATCGCGCGCTGCCGAGGGCTGAACGATGATCAGGCTCGTCGCGCTCTGGCACCGTATCCCGAAGGCCGTGCTGTTCGGTGCCGCCATCCTGCTGCAATGCGCGCTGCTGGTTCTGATGGTCGCCGACCGCGTGAAAATCCTGCGCGAAGGCCGCGAGGTGACCTTGCAGACCCGGCCGCTCGATCCCCGCGATCTCCTGCGCGGCAACTATGTCGTGCTCGGCTACGACATCTCGCAGGTGCCGGCAGGTGCGCTCGCCGGCCAGCCGACCGCCGAGCGCAATCCGATCGTGTTCATCAAGCTCGCACCCGATGCCAACGGCCTCTATCAGGCGGTTTCCGTGCATGCCGCGCCTGTGACGGTCACGGCGCCCGAAGTGCTGATCCGCGGCCGCGTCGTTTATTCCTGCGGTTCGACCAGCCGCACCTTCTGCGACAAGCTGCAGATCAGATACGGCCTCGAAAGCTATTTCGTGCCGGAAGGCGAGGGCAAGACGCTCGAGCAGGCCCGCAACCAGCAAAAGCTGCGCGTCGTCGCCGCCGTGCTGCCCTCGGGCCGCGCCGCAATCAAGCTGCTGTTGCTCGATGGTCAGCCGATCTATGAGGAGCCGTGGTACTAGCGGTCGTGCTGCGCCTTTAGCGCTCGCCGCAGCACGTCCCAGATCCGCGGATCGCTCATATGCGCCACGTTGAAGCGCATGGAATTCGACGCCGATTGCGACACGCTGAACACGTTGCCGGGCGCGAGCACCACGTCCTCTTCGAGCGCGGCGCGTGCAACGGCGGTGGCATCCTGCCCGTCGGCGAGGCCGCACCACAGGAAGAAGCCGCCGCGCGGCATCAGCCAGAGTTCGATGCCCAACGCCCCGAGCTTTCGCGCGACGTCGCGTCGGGTGCGCGTGAGCTTTTGCCTGAGCTCGTCCATGTGCTTGCGATAACTGCCGCCGGCCAGCACCTTTGTGATGACCTCGGTCGCGACCGGGCTCGGGCCACCGAAGCTGGTGGCGACCTGGAGGTCGATGAGATGCTCGACCCAGTCGGCCCGTGCAGCGATATAGCCGCAGCGAACCGAGGCCGAGAGCGTCTTGGAGAAGCTGCCGATCCGGATCACGCGGTTCAGTCCATCCAGCGCGGCAAGGCGCGGCGACCGCTCCGGCTCGAAGTCGCCAAAAATGTCGTCCTCGATGATGGTGAGATCGTGCGCAGCCGCCGCGGTCAACAGCCGGTGCGCGGTCGGAAGCGAAAGCGTCGCGCCGGTCGGATTGTGCAGCGCTGAATTGGTGATGTAGAGCCGCGGCCGTTCGGCTACGAGAATTTGCTCGAAGACCGTGACATCAGGGCCCGACGGCGTGTAGGGCACGCTGACGATCTTCGCCTGATGCGCGCGCAGCAGCGCACGAAAATTGAAGTAGCAGGGATCGTCGACCAGCACGGTGTCGCCGGGACGAAGCAGGAAGCGGCAAATCAGGTCGGTTGCCTGCGTGCCCGAACCCGTCAGCATCAGCTGGCCGATCGAGGCCTCGATCTCGTCTTCGGCGAGGCGCGCGAGCAGCAGCCGGCGCAGCGCAAGCGAGCCGGATGTCGAGCCGTAGTTGGTCAGCACGCTCGCGTCGGTGCGGGCAAGCGCGCGAGTGGCGCGCCGCAACGCTGCTTCCGGCATCCACTCCGGCGGCAGCCAGCCGCAACCGGGTTTCGGCACGGCCGCGTCGGCGTCGAGCGATTGCCTGGAGACCCAGAACGGATCGACCGCCCGATCGCGGCGCGGCTCGACCTCGGTCAATGCGAGCGGCGGCGTGACCATCGGCGACACATAGAAGCCCGCCCCGCGGCGCGCGCGGATCAGGCCTTCTGCGGCGAGGCGATCATAGGCCTCCACCACCGTGGACGGCGAGACGCGCATCGTGGCGGCAAGGCTGCGGATCGCCGGCAGGCGGTCGCCGGCGCCAAGCGCGCGTCCGGCGATCTTGGCGCGGATCGCGCTCATCACGTCTATGGTCCGGGTGCCGCCGCGCCCCTTCGTTCGCGCTTCGATGTCCAAGGTGTACTGCCTTCCACACCAATACAGATTGGCCGGATTGTACTGGATTGTCACTGGTCTCGCCACCGCCGGAGGCCGAAGATGGCAACTCAAAAAAGTGGGACGGACATGCAATCTGCGGGCAACGGCTGGGGCAACGGGCTTCTCGGCGTCATCATCTTCAGCGGCTCGCTGCCGGCGACGCGCGTCGCGGTCGGCGGCTTCTCCGCGCTGTTCCTGACGTCGGCGCGGGCAATCATCGCGGCGCTGATCGGTGCGGCCGTGCTCGGCTTGCTGCGTCAGGCGTGGCCGGCGCGCAGGGATCTCGCCTCGTTGACCATCGTCTCCATCGGCGTCGTGGTCGGCTTCCCCTTGCTGACGGCGCTGGCGCTCCAGCACATCACCTCGGCGCATTCGATCGTCTTCATCGGCCTGCTGCCGCTGTCGACCGCGATCTTTGCCGTGCTGCGTGGCGGCGAGCGGCCGCAGCCGCTGTTCTGGCTGTTCGCAATTCTCGGCAGCGTCACGGTGGCAGGCTTTGCCCTCTCGAATGACGGCACCGCATCGGTCACCGGCGATCTGCTGATGGTGGCCGCGATCGTGCTGTGCGGGCTCGGCTACGCCGAGGGTGCCGCGCTGTCGCGCCGGATTGGCGGCTGGCAGGTCATCTCCTGGGCGTTGCTGTTGGCGCTGCCGCTGATGCTGCCCGTCATGATCTGGACCTGGCCGTCGACATGGAGCGGCGTCGGTGCGCCGGCCTGGATCGGGCTCGCTTATGTCTCGATCTTCAGCATGTTCGTCGGATTCATCTTCTGGTATCGCGGGCTAGCGATCGGCGGCATCGCTCGCGTCGGCCAGTTGCAGCAGCTCCAGCCGTTCTTCGGCCTGGCGCTGGCCGGCTTCCTGCTGCACGAGCCAGTCGCCTGGAGCATGGTCGCCGCGACCGCGCTCGTCGTCGTCTGCGTGTTCTTCGCGCGACGATATGCCTGAGGCCCTCGCGCTTCACTCTTGCCCCATCACCGTCCGCGTCAGCGCGCTTCTTGCAAATTTCTTCAATGGCATCGGCTTGCCGAACAGATAGCCCTGCACGAGGTCGAAACCGAGCTCGTTGGCGGCCACCAGGTCGGCTCGGCTTTCGATGCCTTCGGCCGCCGTGCGCACACCGTAACCATGCGCGAGTTCGACGATATGGCGGCACACCGTCCGCTTCAGGCGATCATTGCCGCAGCCGGTGATGAATTGCCGGTCGGCCTTCAGGTTGATGAAGGGGATATTGTCCAGGCCCATCAGCTCCGGCCAGTTGGCGCCGAGATTGTCGATCGACAGGCCGATATTGTGGAAGCGCATTTCGCGCGCAGCTTCGGTGAGGAATTCGATGTCGTGGATCGCCTCTTCGCTGGCGATCTCGACCGTCAGTCCGCCGAAGGCCGGATGCGTCGGCACGCGGCGGCAGAGATCGCGCACGGCCTGCGGCTCCCTCAGGTAGGGCGCAGGCAGGTTGATCGACAGATCGACCGCGCTCTGCCGCTCCAGGAGATAGTGCCAGTCCTGCAGCGCGCGCTCGATCACGAACTCCGAGAGGGCGCGGAAATGCGGATCATGTGCCTCGGGGATGAAATAGGCCGGCGGCACCACACCCCAGGTCGGATGCCGCATCCGCACCAGCGCCTCGGCGCCGCAGCGGACCAGCGAGCGCGCGTCGATTTTCGACTGGTACCAGAGCTCGAGCCAGCCCGCATGCAGGGCCTCGCCGACATGCACGGCCGGGCTCGGGGCCGGCTCCTCGGGCAGCAGCATCGCCACGCGCTCGCGCAGCGTCTCCGCGGCAAAGGGCGTCGTGAGCGGCGGCAGCATCGCAAGTCCATATTCCTCGCCGACCTGCTGTACCGCCTTGAGGATAATCGACTCGCGCGCGCCGACCGCTACCACCTTGCCGGCAAAGGCCTCGCGCACCAGCGTCTCCAGAAATTTTCCCGGCTCGATGCCGTCGGCGGCGACGCCGAACAGGATCAGGTCCGGCAATTCGCTGGCAAGCACCGTTTGCAGCTCGTCCGCGCTGCCGCATTCGCTGGTGACGAAGCCGAGATCCTCGAGCACGTCGCTCAGGAAGGCGCGCAGATGGCGCTTGCCGTCGGCCACGCAGGCGCGCGGCGTCACCTTTCGCCGTCCGAAGGTCTTAGGCCTCCGCTCGGCGACTTCACTGATCCCATCACTCATCGCACACCACTCCCGTTTCGTGACGGTGGTGTTACCGATATGAGCGGATTCAAATATGGAGAGCTTCAGTCGATTGTCGAATTATCCGGGTAACGTTAAAGCCGCCATCATATGTAAAATTGTCCGGATTATCTTCGAGAAGATTTCACTTTCGCCGGCGTTTTGCGCGCAGCGGCGCGGCAATCGCTGAGATTTCCAAGAGGACGCCGGCCGCACGTGAGCGCAGCCGGTGTCCTGCAATTGGACGAAGCTGCGCGCGCTTCGCCCAAATCAATAACGCCGGTATCAGTTGGCCGTCGCCTTGTCGTGTTCGGCCATGCCGACGGCCTTGTAGTCATAGGTCGGATAGAATTCGGTGCGGTACGGCCCCCACGCGGTGTCCTCGATGATGCGGTTGACCTCACGCAGTCGCGCGGCCGGCAGCCGCAGCGTGACCACCTGGCCGATCCCCATCATCACGTACCAGCTCACGACTTCCACGCCCGCCGGTGGAAAGGCTTTGCGGAAGCCTTGCTTGTCGAGCTGCGCATTCAGCTCGCTGAGCGGACGCGACTGGTCGTGCTTGAAGAAGACGGTGAGCAGCACGGCATTGTCGGCGGTCGGCGCGGCGTTGCCGGAGGGCGGTGCCGTCTGCGCCATCGTCGCCGGTGTGAGCGCGCATGCGCCCGTCAGCCACGCCGTCACCATCAACACCAGTCGGATTGATCTCATCGCCTATCTCCTTCCCAATGCAGCATGCGATGCATCGGAGAATAGGAGCGATACGTTCAGTCCACGAATTCATATTCGCGCGATGCGCGCATGTTCCCCCGCCGCGCGTGACAGTCATGCGACAACTCGCGCAGGCGCCGGGCCGACAAGTGTGAAGCACCTCACATGCGCCTTGCTGCACCTGCGCTATTGGTCCACCTAGCCGGTGGTGGGCTGTCAGGGATTGCAGCTATGACGACGCGGCGATTGATCTATTGGTGGTTCAGGTTCGTGATGTCAGGGCGATTTCTCGATCGCTTCCTGTGCCTGCCGCACGCGCCCGAATAGCGGGGAGACATTTTCTGTTTGAGCATGATCTTGTCGGAAAACCGCTTCACATTTTTCCGGATCATGCTCTAAGTCGCCCCGATCAATTTGCGAAGCGCCGCCGCGCCGTCCTGCACGGCGTCGCGGCCCTTCCAGGCCAGATAGCTCAGCTTACCGCCCAGCGTTTCCTGGCTGCGCAGCCGGCGCGATCCGAGGATGTGACCGACATTGGCGGGGAAGCGGCTAACCTCGGCCGACACCAGCGCCGCGATCGCATCCATCAGTTGCTGAAGCCGGGCGCCCCATTCGCTCTGCTCGATGCCGTCGATGCGAAGCTTGAGCGCGTGTTCGGCCTCGTAGATTTCGGTGAGCAGGTCGCGCGCGACGAGGAAACGGTTGTGGCGAAGTGCGATCCGCAGGGCGAGGCGCTTGTCGTCGAGCCGGTCGAGCACCATGGGAACGACGCAAGCATAGGGCGCCGCTGCAACGTCGGCAGCGCTCTTGCTCGCGGCCGCATTGGTCGCAAGGTATGCGAGCTGCCAGAATGTCTTCAGGCGCCTCGCCACCAGCGCCAGTGCAAAAGGCAGCGCATTGGGATTGGCCTTCTTGAACGCGTCGAGCCGCGCGGTGATCTGGGCGACCTGGCCGTCGTCGAATTTCGTGATGGTCTCGGGCAGCTTCGCGTTGAACTTCGGCAGTGCGTCGCCGGCGCGCAGCACCTGCTGCATCTTCTTCACGTCGTTGAAGGCGGTGCGCGAAGCCGTGTATTGCGCGAGCTTGCCGCGCGCGAACTCTGTGCTCTCGGCCGAGGCGAGCGTGTTCTCGAGCACCTTGACGACCTTGACCTGAAAGGTCGTCGCGATCTTCAGCACTTCCTTGGGATTGTTGGCGGTGACCTGGTCGTTGATCGCCTTGACGTAGTCGCGCGCCATGGTCGGCAGCAGGTCGCGGCAGATCCATTCCCAGATCGGGGTGAGCGTGTTGCGCGAGATCCGCCCCGCATTGGCGTGCTCGGGCGCGCCGTCGATCAGGAGCAGCTCGAGCGGCGCGAAGAAGTAGCGCGAAGGATTGGTGGCGCGCGCCTGGTTCGATCCGTCCTTGCGGAACTCGGCGCGCAGTTTTGCCTGCACGCCGGCCGATCCCGGCATGTCGATGCCGCACGATTCGAGCCGCTCGAGTTCGCTCAGCAGACAGCTGCGCGACAACGGTGTCAGCTTCTGCAGGAACTCCGAAAGCTGGTCGACCTCGTCCATGGCACGCAATCTCTCGCAACGATTCCAGCAGGCCCTACCGGCGGCCCAGTGCATGGAGGCATTTGCGCGCTCTCAATTGTGACAAAGAGAAGCAGGCCGCCGTTAATTTATCCGTAAAATCCGGGGCGCCGCGGGCAAGCGAGTCGCGATCGTTGAGGATGCCTCCGGCGCTCTGCTCATGATTTAGGCAGGTTTATCAACCCTGACATGGTCAAATATCCCAGTTTGCAAGCATAAATTGTGCCTGCGTCGCCTTTTCAGCACAGAAGCGACGAAATCACCGTAGTCTTACGGAGAAAAAAGTTAACCACAGACCGCCCCGGGTTCCGCTACACAAGTCACATGGGGTCACAGAACGATACGGTTGCTGATTCGCGGCCGTCGGAATGGTTCGAAAGCAGCACTGCTCCGACCGAAGAGCTCGATTTCGTCCGGCTGAATGCCGCCCGCGCCAAGGCGGCCGACGAGATGGCTGCGGCCATCGCCCGCGAGCTCAACGGTCCCCTGACCGCGCTCCTGCTCTACATGGGCGAGATCAAGCACCACAGCGACCAGCTCGCGCCCGTCTCGGCGGACCGTGCCTATTTGCAGCAGGTGGTGGAGAACGCACTGGCGCAGACCGAGCGCGTCTGCGACCTGGTCAAGCAGCTCGCCGGCTCTCACAAGGGCGCGTTGCCTGCGCCGTCCACAACCGAGGATGCCGAGTCGAGGGCCGGCCGCGTGATGCCGGCGCCGCGCGAGGCGGGGTCCGAATTATCGAGCCTGTCGGGCAAGCGGCTGACCAAGCGCGAGCGTGAAGTGCTGCGGCTGATCAGCGAGGGATTTTCGAACAAGCAGGGGGCGCTGCGGATGCAGATCAGCCCGCGCACCTTCGAGAGCCATCGGGCCGAAGCGATGCGCAAGCTCGGCGCGCGCAACACCGCGGACCTTGTCCGCGCGGCGCTGCTGCATTCGATCGATTGAGGCCGTCGTCTGGCGCCGCCTGGTAGCGGCGCGGTCGCGCCTAAAAATAATCCTCGGCGAAGGGGCGCACGCGCGAATTGGACCGCCGCGCCTTCGGCTCTTCCTTCGGGGCACTTGGGATGATGGTGATGGTCCAGCGCGGCGGGATCGTCGAATCCTGCTCCAGCACCGAGCGGACAAAACCCGTCACCGTGGACTCGCCCGCCTTCACCGTGGCCATCCGGCCGTTGAACTGCGCGATGCGGAAGCGACGGACCTCTTTCTGGTCCGCAGTCTCATAGGTGAACATGGAAACCCTCCTGGTTTCCGGCGACTATCGCCACCTATGATTAGTCATCTGTGAAAATTGCAAACCGTATAAGTACGGCGGGTGCAGGCTAGGTTGGTCAGCCCTGCGGTTCCTGCGCCTTCGCGGCGGTGAAGGCCTCATCCATCTGCTGCCGTAGATCGCTGAATTCGGCGTCGTCCAGGGTGCCGGCAGTGCTCTCGAGCCGCAGCGCCAGCGCCGCGAGCCTGAGATAGCCGAACGTCCTGGCCGTGCTCTTCAGCGAATGCGCCTCGCGCGTGATCCGGCCACGATGCTGGCCGAGCGCGAGCGTATGAAACAGCTTGAGCCGCGCGCTCGTCTCGCTCCAGAATACTGCGCGCACTTCACAGGCGCCGTCCTCGCCGATCTCGCGCACGAGCACGATGAACGCGCCAGGCTCGCGCAGCGGTTCAAGCTCGCGCAGGGGCGCGGTAGCGAGCGCGCCCTGCGCGGGCGCGAAAGCGGCGTCGAACATGGTGTCCCGGTCCCCGTGATGCGCGTCGCGGTGCGAGGCGTCCGGGATATCTACGCCATCCCGATTTCGGTTCTGGTCTCGAGATATGCGGTCTTTGCAGGCGGCGTTAAGCACTTGCTTTACCATGCGCCGCAAGCACTTGTTTTAGTACGCGCCGCGCCCGTCAGGGCCCGAGCAGCCGGTCGTACTGGGCCTTGACCGTGGCGTAGCATTCGCACGCCGTCTGGCGCAGCCCCTCCAGATTGAGGATCTGGATGTGTCCGCGGCTATAGTGGATGAAATTGGCCTGCTGCAAGGTATTGGCGACCAGCGACACGCTGTTGCGCCGCGCCCCGATCATCTGCGCCATGGCCTCCTGGGTCAGCAGCAGCCGGTAGTCGCCCGACAAATCATGGGTGTGCAGCAGGCAGCGCGACAGCCGCGCCTCCACCGGATGCGCTGCGTTGCAGCCCGCGGTCTGCTGCACCTGCGCGTAGACCGCGAGCCCGTGGCGCGTCAGCAGCGTCCGCAGGGTGGAGCTCTGTTCGGCCGCCACGCGCAGCCGATCGAGGTCCATCACCGATGCGACGCCGGGAACCAGCACGACCGCCGTGTTCAGCGCGCTGGCATCGCCCATGATCGAGAGTGTCCCGAGCAGGCTGTCACGGCCGATCATGGCCACCTGCACATGCTCGCCCTTGGCAAGTTTCACGACCAGCGAGATCACGCCACGGTGCGGGAAATAGGCGCGCTTGAGCGCTTCGCCGGCTTCGACCAGCACCGCATCATGCGGCAGATCGACCGTGCGCAGATGTGCACGGATCGATTCATAATCGTCTGCCGACAGTGCTGATAGGAAACCGTTGGATGGGCGTACCATCGTTTCCAAATCTGCCTCCCGTCTCCTCCGCCGGAGGAACGTCCGCCCCCGCATTCGCTGTCCTCGGCAAGTTCCATCATGTTCGCGGCGGGATATATTGGCAATTGGTTCGTTGTTCACAGCTGCGCCCATCGCCTGGATACCCGCTTGGTGTGCACGCTGCATGCAGCCGAGGTCGCCTCCGTGCCCGCCGATGATGATTTCGAGTAGGCGTGTCGCAGCGCTACGCCTTCACCCAAGACAGTCTTTCTGACCAATTCAGTCGCGATTGAGATGAGGGCGCAACAGAGCGAAGTCGGCAGCAGCGAGCATTCGCAGCAATTGGTTGGGCGCTGGTCCGCTTGGCTGCGCGCCAAACAGATATATCTTATTGGTTGTGTTGATGTCTATATACCCGTTGAAGGGCAGGCGGCCTGCCGCATTTGCGGCGGAAATGAGAACTGCGCGCTGATTCGTGCGCCCGGCGAGCCAGTCCTGCGTCATCAACCGGGAATGAGTGGCAAGGGGGCCTTCATGAGCCGGAAACGGGCAATCGACGGCAGGCATTGCATCCGCATGTTCATCGGTTGCCAGCTGCTCCGCACCACCTTATCTCCTTCGTCGATTCTTTTCAGCCGTCAGCAATTGCCTCTCGCCATTGCCTGACCTGGCCGCAGATCTCGCGTTCTTCCTGTTCGCATGCTGCACAAGTTCGACTGTGCGCGCGGTCATCACCATTTCAATGCAAGCGAGAGGAGAACGGCGTGCGCTACGGTGCAATCATTGAATCGCCGAAACGAGAAACTCGAGCGACGACAGAAAGCTCGCGCCATATTCTGGTCGTCGACGACGACCCGATGGTGCGCATGGCCATCGAAATCTATCTCCAGCGAAACGGTTTTCGGGTCACGATTGCCGACGGGGGAGAAGCGGGACTTCGCGCGCTCGAGCATCAACAGTTCGACCTGATGATCGTCGACATCTTCATGCCGCATATGCGCGGCTTCGAATCGATCCGGTTCTTTCATGACCATGCACCCGCCATTCCGCTGATCGCGATGTCCGGCTACGCCTTTGCAGATCTGAACTCGCCAGCGCCCGACTTCCTGAGGATGGCGCTCGAGCTCGGCGCCGCGCGCTGCCTGCGCAAGCCGTTCACGCCGGACGCGCTGCTGGCTACCGTCAAGGACTGTCTTGCCGAACGTCATGCCGCTGCTGCGCGGCTGGGTTAGCGCGTTATTGTCCGCGACGCTCGCGAGGTAAGAGTCCGTTTACCGCGAGCGCGATCCTTGCGGATTTCAGCACAACATCGACAGACGGTCGCAGAGGCGATTTCGGTCGCGCGTGATTTGATTCAATTCGCGCGGTCCGTGCATATCTCCCGATTCTGGCGGGATTTTTCTGCGCTTATCCCGGCGCTGTTATCGGCGCGTTTACCTGTTGCGCTTTCGGCCCGATGCCGCATGCGGGATTCGCCGAAAACCGCAGCCTCGCGCGGTCGAACAGCAAACTTCGCTTCAATATCCGTATTAGCACGGAGGATGAAATTAACGGGACCGTGAAATGGGTTGTCTAACGATCTAGGAGCGGACTTCCGCCGATTCCAAGCGCGGTGCAGGCGTCGAGGTCAGCTCAGTCAAGGCGTAGCTCATGGATGATCTGTTACGGGAGTTTCTGACGGAGACCAGCGAGAGCCTGGACACCGTGGACAATCAGCTGGTGAAGTTCGAGCAGGAGCCGAACAACGCCAAGATCCTGGATAACATCTTCCGCCTGGTCCACACCATCAAGGGTACGTGCGGCTTCCTCGGACTGCCGCGGCTCGAAGCGCTGGCGCATGCCGGCGAGACGCTGATGAGCAAGTTCCGCGACGGCATGCCGGTGACGGGCCCGGCGGTGACGCTGATCCTGTCCTCGATCGACCGCATCAAGGAGATCCTCGCAGGGTTAGAGGCGACCGAAGCCGAGCCCGAAGGCACCGACCGCGACCTCATCGACAAGCTGGAAGCGATGGTCGAGCAGGGCATGGCGGCCATGGCGGCAAT